>NZ_CP025118.1:0-305416 GCF_002831665.1 Lacinutrix sp. Bg11-31 | reverse complement strand
AAGTAACAACTAGGCTTGTAGGATCTTGAGTACCTATAACCTCGTTGGTTTTCGATTCTAAATCAAAATCGGCATAACCATCTGTATTTACTTCACATATAGTGTAGAATGATGGTGTGTTTGCAACTACTTGAGCATGCATGAAATTTAATGAGAAAAGGATGAATCCTAAAAAAAGTAATTGTTTTTTCATAAGTGTGATGTTAGTTTGTATTGGTCTTATTACTTATAGAACAATTAATAAGTAAAAATTCCTACTTTAGAATATTATAGGAACAAGGTATTTAGCGTAAATTTGTTTTAGGTATAAATATAAGAATTTCTTTACTTAAATGGTTAATAAACAAATAAACAGTACCCAAAACACATTAATAAAACAAATTGTTTTATTAAAAGAGAAGTCTCGCGAACGTAAAAAGTCTGGACTATTTTTAATTGAAGGCGCTCGAGAAATAACATTAGCTCTAAAAGGCGACTACACGCTAAAAACTATTTTGTTTTATGCTGAATTATTTTCTGCTGAAGATTTAAAAGCACTTTCTATTAACAACACCGAAATTATAGAAATAAGCAAAGACGTTTACACTAAAATAGCATACAGAGAAACTACCGAAGGTATTATTGCTATTGCCCAAAGTAAACAAAACGACATTGAAAATTTAACCTTTAAAAACAACAATCCGTTAATTCTTGTTGCCGAAGCTCCCGAAAAACCTGGAAATATTGGTGCTATTTTACGTACTGCAGATGCTGCCAATGTAGATGCTGTAATTATTGCAAATCCAAAAACCGATTTATACAACCCAAATATTATACGCTCTAGCGTTGGTTGTGTATTTACCAGCCAAATTGCAACTGGTTCTACCCAAGATATAATTGCTTTTCTTAAAGTTAAAAATATTAATATTTACTCTGCTATTTTACAAGAATCTAAAGAGTACCACAAACAAGATTACACACAACCAACTGCAATTGTTGTTGGCACAGAAGCTACGGGATTAAGTGATGCTTGGCGCAAAGCTGCAAAGCAGAACATTAGCATTCCTATGCAAGGCGCAATAGATTCTATGAATGTATCTGTAGCTGCTGGAATTTTAATTTTTGAAGCCAAAAGACAACGCGATTTTAAATAAAAATTGCAATAAAAAAAAAAACTAAAATCAAAATTCCAAAATAAAATCTGTCATTGCGAGAAGCTTTTTTTTGCGACGTGGCAATCTCATCAAATATTTTACAATTTATGACCTCAACTACTCTATTCTACATTCTTATAGTCATTCTGATTATTAGCTTTATCATCGATCAAATTTTAGACGTTTTAAATGCTAAACATTATAATGATGCCATTCCTGAAACATTAAGCGATGTTTACGACACCAAAGAATACCAAAAATCTCAAGACTATAAGAAAACAAATTATAAGTTTTCACTATTAACTGCTACTTTTTCTTTAGTAACAACTTTAGCTTTTTTCTTTTTAGATGGTTTTGCTTTTATAGACGAATTAGCAAGAAGCCTTAGTAGTAACGAAATAGTAATTACACTTATTTTCTTTGGGATTATTATGTTAGGAAGCGATATAATTTCTACACCCTTTGAATATTATAGAACTTTTGTAATTGAAGAAAAATTTGGATTTAATAAAACCACAAAAAAGCTATTTGTAATCGATAAAATAAAAGGTTGGTTAATGACAATTGTAGTTGGTGGCGCAATATTAGCTTTACTAACATGGTTTTACCAAACTACAGGAAACACATTCTGGATGTATGCTTGGGCATTAATTGCAGTATTTACATTATTTATGAATCTCTTTTACTCAAGACTAATTGTACCATTATTTAATAAGCAAACGCCTTTAGAATCTGGTAGCTTACGCAATGCTATTTCTAGTTATGCAGAAACTGTTGGGTTTAATTTAGATAAGATTTTTGTTATCGATGGTTCTAAGCGAAGTACCAAAGCCAATGCCTATTTTTCTGGTTTTGGAAGCGAAAAACGAGTAACACTTTACGATACTCTAATTAACGATCTTGAAGAAGAAGAAATAGTTGCCGTTTTAGCTCACGAAGTTGGTCATTATAAAAAGAAACACATTATTTTTAACCTTGTAGCGTCTTTACTCTTAACTGGTTTTACTTTATACATTTTATCACTTCTAATTTCTAATCCGTTATTATCGCTAGCTTTAGGAGTCTCGAAACCTAGTTTCCATATTGGCTTAATTGCATTTGGTATTTTATACTCTCCAATCTCTACAATTACAAGTTTAATTATGAATTGGTTTTCAAGAAAATTCGAATACCAAGCCGACGATTATGCTAAAAACACATACAAAGCCGAACCTTTAATTACATCACTTAAGAAACTTTCTAAAAACAGCTTGAGTAATTTAACGCCACATCCTGCTTATGTTTTTATGCATTATTCGCATCCTACTTTATTGGAGCGAATTAGTAATTTGAAGAAATAATCTAACTTGACTTTTTCATTTTTTTAGGCTAACTTCGTTTAACGTCTGATATAAAACATTGCGATTTTATATCAACGAAACATTAGGCACAATTCGAAAAAATCATGACATTAATAACACATATTTGGACTAAAAACATCAACGTAATTGCTGGCGACAGAAGACTTACTAATAAAAAATTAACTAATCCAATAGTATCTGAAAACACCCGAAAAATTTATGCAAATAAAAATAGTTTCTTTTCTTACCATGGTGATTATGATATAAATAATGAAATGACTATGACAGATTTAGCAGGTGATTTCTATTCAGAGAATTCAAATAAATCAGTTGTTGATATTGCTGATAACCTCAATCGGATTCTGATTGAAAATCGAAATAGACCTTTAAAAACTGGATTTATCATTGGCGGACAATTCGACACAAACCAGTCTGCATATTTTAATGAAAACAAAATAATTTATGATCATCAGAATCATGAAATTGGAAGTAGATTAAATTACGAATCTGAACAACAACGTATTAAGTTAATGGAATTATTACATATTTCCATAAATGAAGTAACGAGCAACTCATATAAGTCTTGGAGTAAATATGACGAATATTCTAATCAAGATTTTCTTGACATATTTAATTCATTTTACAACAAAGTTCATAAAGATCCAGAAGCTAATCCAAGTAACGGTATAGGTTCTGAATTTGATCTAGGTATAATTAGAAACGGTAAATATGAATGGATTAAGCTAACATAAAACTGTACCTAACACCGTATATAATTTATTGCTAGTTTTGGTTTATTTGGAGAACTTTAGGATTTTCAAAAGGTATGTTTTAGTTTACTAAAATAGTTGTTTAAACCACGCACCAAATCATATACATAACCGTTAGGAGTGAATTCCTCCGTCATTCCCTCCTAACGCCTCACGCATTAAACTCGTCGCGACTGCCAAATGGCACTCACTCTAACAACGGATAAAATCCATTGAAACGAGATCCAATCCGTGAGGCGTTAAACGAAATCCTACCACTACTCCACCAAAAAATCAAAATACTGGTCTCTATACGGTTCTCCTCGTAAAGTAAAATGCCACCATTCTTGAGCATAATTTCTAAAACCATTGCTAAGCATTACCCTCTGTAAAATCTGCCTATTTTTAGATTGAGATTCTGTTAAATTGGCATTTACAACCCAAGATTCACTACCAAAAAAATCGTAAGGAGATCCCATATCAAGCGCTTCACCAGTTTTTAAATTAACCAATGTAATATCTAAAGTACTACCACTACTGTGTCTAGATTTAGAAGCTATATATCCAGACTTAAACAAGTTTTTTTTTTGCACTCTTGGATAAAACTGTTGTTTCATTAAAGTATCGTTAACAACTTTTGCCCAACGCACAAAATGGTTTACTGCACGCTGTGGTCTATAAGAATCGTAAATTTTAATAGATAAATTTTGCTTCGCTAATTCTGTTTGCACCTTTTTTAAAGCACTAGCAGTTTGTTTTGTCATTATAGCAACATTAGCATTATAGCCATCTATAATTTCTCCAACAAAATTGTTATCGCCACAATATTGTAGCTCCACTTGTATTGTAGGAATTTCTATTTTAGCGTACACAAAACCTTCAGGTAATTGAGCAAAAGCCACAAATGAATATAATGTTAGTAAAAAGCCAAAAGCAAATCTCATAATACAGAATTTATATGCTAATTTAGAGAAATAATTATTTATCTATGGTATTCCCTTGGCATCTTTACGCAATGGCTTTTATGTATATTTTTGCAGGTATTATGCATTTTATTAAACCCAAAGCATATTTACGTATTATGCCTCGCTACTTACCTAACCATAAACTATTGGTTTTGCTTAGCGGAATTGCAGAAATTACATTAGGTATTGGTTTATGTATTCCAATACTTAAAAACGCTTCAATTTATGGTATTATAGTAATGTTAACCATATTTCTATTAGTTCACTTTTATATGTTAAGCAGCAAAAAAGCATCGGCAGGAATACCTAAATGGATTTTATTGTTACGAATTCCGTTGCAATTAGCATTAATATATTGGGCATATTGGTACCTTCAAATTAATTAAAATTATGTTTTATTCGGAAGAAACACCACTCAATCTACCAGACTCAGACATTAGTTATTTTCCAAATTTCTTTTCTAAAACTGAAGCACATGCGTTTTACAGTTCAATTCTAAATGAAACCAATTGGAAACAAGATAATATTACTGTCTATGGAAAAACGTATGAACAACCAAGGTTAACAGCACTTTTTGGGAATAATAACAAACCATACAGTTATTCCAATATTACAATGCGTCCTGAAGCATTTACTGGTCTTTTATTAAAAATAAAGTCTAAAATTGAAACAAAAACAGATGCAAAATTTACAACTTGTTTGGCAAATTTGTATCGAGATGGTAACGATAGTAATAGTTGGCACGCAGATAACGAAAAAGAGTTAGGTAAAAATCCTATTATAGCTTCTGTAACATTAGGTGCAGCACGTTACTTTAATTTAAAACATAAAAACGTTAAGAGCTTAAATCAAAAATTATTATTAGAAAATGGTAGTCTATTATTAATGCAAGGCGAAACACAACACCATTGGTTACACCAAATAGCAAAGACTAAAAAAGAGGTAAAACCTAGAATTAACCTAACCTTTAGAGTTATTCGTTAAATATAACGCACAAAAAAAACCAAAGTCCCTCAACTTTGGTTTTCTGTATTTGCGTTTTATTCTTTGGTTAGATTTAGGGTTTCTATATCAATTTAAAGCGATGTGCAAATATTAATTAATTAATCCATTGACTAAAAAGTATATCCCTTAGTACATTTCAAATGTAGGATAGTTTTTGCTTTACGGACGTTTAAAAGCGTCATTTTTCGATGAAATACGTTAAATTTTAACATTTAACGACGAAATAAGTCATAAAATCGACGAAATACACACCTCTATAAAGAGTGAAAAACTATTTTCGTTAAATATTAAACAGTAAATTTGCTTTATAGAAATTACAAATGGCATTCATTTTGTAATACAATAAGTCTAAATCTATATATCATGAAAATAAAGTTTCTAATTGTTTTATTGTTTGTTGGGAGTTTAAGTAGTGCTCAAGAAAAAAACTATACAGCTCAAGAAATTGCCATAAACAAACTAATTGATGGCACGCTCCTACTTCCTAATGGTATTGAAAAACCAAATTTGGTAATTATTATTGCTGGTTCTGGACCTACAGATCGCGATGGAAATCAGAACTTTCTAAAAGGTAACTCACTTAAAAAATTAGCACAAGGTCTTTCAGCAAAAAACATTGCAACCTTTCGTTACGATAAGCGCATAGTAAAACAAATAAGAAAAGGAAATGTAGATAAAGACATGATGTTTGATGATTTTGTAGTAGATGCAAAATCTGTACTCACTTATTTTAAAGACACTAAAAACTATAACAAAATATACATTGCTGGACACAGCCAAGGTAGTATGGTTGGAATGCTAGCTGCAAAGGGCAATGCAGATGGTTTTATATCGCTAGCTGGAGCTGGACAATCTATAGATAAGGTTATTATTGAACAAGTAGAAAAAACAGCACCAATGTTTTTAGAAGATACCAAACGTGTATTTAAAGTTTTGCAAGGAGGTAAAACAACTTCAGATTTCCCACCTGCTTTAGCTTCTATATTTAATATAGATGTACAACCGTTTATTGCAAATTGGATGTCTTACAATCCTCAAGTTGAAATTAAAAAATTGAACATGCCAATACTTATAATTAATGGCACAAAAGATTTACAGGTTTCAGAGGCTGAAGCTAAGCTTTTAAAAGAAGCTGCTCCTAAAGCAGAAATAATAATTATTGCTAAAATGAATCATATCTTGGTTCCTATAGAAGGTGATAATTTAGAAAATTCTAAATCTTATAACGAAACTGCTAGAAAATTAGCTCCCGAATTACTTGAGGCTATTGTTGAATTTGTAAAGTAATTCTCAACATTCTTATCTAATAAAAAAGGCTCACAAAATTGTGAGTCTTTTTTATTGCAATTTATACCAATAGAAAAAGCGCCTTATAAAAGACGCTTTTTCATACTAACCAACCAAAAATATGGTAATTACTACTCTTAATTTAAAGTAACCACACTCTAAAATAGTCGTTGCAGTAATTACTATCTATATTTCAATTAACGTGCCAATCTAATTCTGTAGTATTTGTGACATCTTATTTTATGAAAAATTTCACATTTAGCCTATAAACTGCAATTAATTAAAATGAAACTTTATAGAATAGAAAAAGCGCCTTTTAAAAAGACGCTTTTTCATACTAACCAACCAAAAATATGGTAATTACCACTCTTAATTTAAAGTAACCACACTCTAAAATAGTCGTTGCAGTAATTACTATTTATATTCCAATTAACGTGCCAAACTAATTTTATAGTATTATTTGCCTTATATTTTATGAAATATTTCACACTAAATACATACAATAGAAAAAGCGCCTTAAAAAGGGCGCTTTTTCATACTAACCAACCAAAAAAATAAGAACCACCTACTCTTAATATAAAGTAACCACACTTTTAATTAGTCGCTGTAAGTAATCTCGATTTGTATATTTCAAATTGTGTGCCAAAGTTTATTTCTTACTTTTTTTTATCCTGTTTTAATTTGGTATTTTGCGAGAACTAATTAAACTAAATTATGGACATTACACTACCGTTTACAAATGATGCTATTGTTTTTGGCTTATTATTTCTAGCCTTAGGCTTTGTATTCTATACCGAAAACAAAAAAACAGGATTTTGGAAAACATTTTACAAGTTTGTACCAGCACTATTAATGTGCTACTTTATCCCTTCGTTATTTAGCTTATTTGGTTGGGTAGACCCAGAAACCTCTAAAGCATATTTTGTTGCGAGTCGTTACTTCTTGCCTGCATCACTAGTACTATTTACATTAAGCATAGATTTAAAAGCTGTTTTTAATTTAGGGCCAAAAGCACTAATAATGTTTTTAACAGGAACTGTAGGTATTATTATTGGTGGACCATTAGCCATTTTATTAATATCTATTTTTTCACCAGAAACGGTTGGTGGAGCCGATTTTGATGCCGTTTGGAGAGGTTTATCTACGCTTGCAGGAAGTTGGATTGGAGGAGGAGCTAACCAAGCTGCAATGCTAGAAATATACCAATACAATCCGGAAAAATACGGAAACATGGTAATTGTAGACATATTTGTAGCCAATGTTTGGATGGCTATTTTATTATTAGGAATTGGCAAAAGAGAAAAGATAGACAAATGGCTAAAAGCAGATAACTCTGCTATTGATGCGCTTCAACAAAAAATGGAGAATTTCGCTCAGAAGACAGTAAGAAATCCATCTCTAAACGATTATATGGTAATACTCATGATTGCGTTTACAGCAGTTGGTGCTGCTCATTTTGGATCTGAACAAATTACTAACTTTTTAAAGAATAATTTTGAAGCCGTTAGCGATCCTAAAAGTGCATTATCTTCTTTTGGAAGTAGTTTCTTTTGGTTAATTTCTATCTCTACTCTAATTGGTGTGTTACTGTCTTTTACCAAAGCAAAAAAATATGAAGGTGCAGGAGCTAGTAAAATAGGAAGTATTTTTATTTACATTTTAGTAGCCACAATAGGCATGAAAATGGATTTAGGAGGGATTTTAGATCAGCCTGGCTTAATTATGATTGGTTTGGTTTGGATGACAATACACGCAGGTTTATTAATACTAGTTGCCAAACTAATTAGAGCACCTTATTTCTTTTTAGCAGTAGGAAGCCAAGCTAACGTTGGTGGTGCAGCTTCTGCTCCTATAGTTGCAGCAGCTTTTCATCCATCTTTAGCCACTGTAGGAGCGCTTTTAGCGGTCTTTGGTTATGTAGTGGGAACTTATGGCGCAATACTCTGTGCCGAATTAATGAGAATAGCTGCAGTTGGTTAGTATTTAATTATTTTTTATATCATATTTACGCACTTAAAAACTAAAAATTACACATGCAAAAATTATTTATTCTATTAAGTTTATGTTTTCTATTTTCTTGCGGAAACAATTCAGATACGCTTATTGTAAAAGGAAACATTAAAGGTTTAAAAAAAGGGACTGTTTACCTAAAAAAAGCTAATAGTACGACTTTAATAACTGTAGATTCTATGGTGGTGAATGGAAATTCTAATTTTCTATTACAAACAGAAATAGATAGTCCTGAAATTTTCTATCTGTATCTTGATAAAAATGATACCGAAGAGAATAGAATTACCTTTTTTGCAGATAAAGGTATTACAGAAATTAATACCTCAAGAAAACGTTTTAGTTACGATGCAAAAATTAATGGATCTAAACAACAGAAAGTTTTTGAAACATATTTAAGCATGGCATCAAAATTTAATGATAGAAACTTAGAGTTAATAAAAGAGAATTTCGATGCTATTAAAGAGAAGGACACTGCACTAATTAGTGAAACTGAAAAAAATTATAAAAATCTTGAAAAACGCAAGTATCTATACACTGCGAATTTTTCAATTACTAATAGAGATAGTGAGGTTGCCCCATATTTAGCATTAACAGAATTGTATAATGCAAACATTAAATTATTAGATATGGTAAACGATACACTAACTAGTAATGTTAAAGCTTCTAACTACGGAAAGGAATTACAAAGCTTTATTGATAAGATTAAAGAGAAAAAATAAAGAAGTAGTCTACTGTTGTTATAAAAAAAATCCTAAGAGGATATTAATTTTAAGAAAATATTTTTGAGGGAGAATAGTAACAATAGAATTAGTTTAATCTTGTTTACTTATGGGATATCGGTAATAAAATATACCATAAAACGAGTTGTGGTTAATTTGAGAAACATTGAGAGTGAACATTACTAAAAGATATTTAAGTAAAAGTCCGAAAGAATTATTTTGGCTTTCCTTATTAGGAATTCCTTATATGATATGGATGTATTCAATCGGAATTGAACTCAATAAAAAAAACCAAAAAGATATCGGAATTAAAAAAATACTACTGAATATTCTTTTTGGTTATCCAACTATATATTTGATTAGTGCGTGGATTTTAATATTATCTGGAAATATGAATATGGATACTATTTTACCTTTTCATTTTGGCGCAATGTTCTGTATATTTTTACTAATAATTTTAACATCTCGAACAATAATTAAATTTGAAAAAGAAGAGAATTTGCAAGAATCAAGCGGAATTGGTCTCTTTTTCGGAATTTGGTATTACTTCATTGGAATTTGGTATATACAGCCAAAATTAAATGAATATATTAAACGAATTGAATAAAAAACTAACCACAACATTCGTATATAACAAATAGAATTTAGAATCCTTTATATTTCATATCAATAATAAATACTTCAAAATTAATTAAAATCTTCTTTTATATTAATACATCATTCTTCTCTGAATGTTTTTGCTAGTTTTATATTATACTAAATGTATACTCAAATACATTTAGTAGTTTTTAAGAGTCTATAGAGCGAATCGTTTCGACTAAGCTAAACAAAACTTCTAGTTCTTCAATATCGTTATAAAAACAAAAAACCTCAACCATAAATATGATTGAGGTTTACAAAGAGCCGATGGAGGGACTCGAACCCACGACCTGCTGATTACAAATCAGCTGCTCTAGCCAGCTGAGCTACATCGGCGAAACGAGTGCAAATATAATTTTGTAATCTATATTTGCAAACTTTTTTTTGATTTATTTTTAAACTTTTTACAGTTTATTTATTCTTTCTATTAATTCAAGACCTTTAGTCTCTAAGTCTGAACTAATTGACTTAAAATGTGATTTTTTATTTTCTACATTTTTTGCATTAACTCTTACAATTAAATCATCGAAAACCTTGATTGCATCATCAATAACTGCTTCACTTTGTTTAGTGTCCTTGTTAGAGTTTGTATATTCCCAAACGTAAACTGCTTCAATAATGTCTCCTAAGACATAATTAAGGTCTTTTTTTAGGTCTCTTTTATTTGCCATAATATTAAATTTATTTAAGATGCAAAAGTAAAGAATTAATTTGGAATAAATGATTGAAAAGAATGAACTGTTTTATTTAAAATAAATTAAATATAAACTTCTAATAGTTCTGCTGATTCAGCATTAATTTGAAAAGATGAAATTGCAGCAGGCATTAATATTGTTTCACCTTTTTTAATTGTTTCAATAAAACCTTCTACTTCTATTGTTGCTTCACCTTCAACACATATATAAATAATAAAAGAATCGAACGTGTTCTTTTTACTAAGTTTTTCAAATTGAATAGACAGGTAATTTACTGTAAAGTACGTACAAGTTACCAGCTTGTTTGTTTTGTTCTCTATTTTAGAATAACTAATTCTAAAATCGTCTTTCATATTAAAATTAATAGCATCGATTGCTAAATCGTTATGTAAGTCGCGAGAATTCCCATTGACACCTACTCTATCCCAATCGTAAACGCGATAAGTGATATCGCTGGTTTGTTGTATTTCGGCAAGCATTACACCTGCTCCAATAGCGTGTATACGACCAACATCTATAAAATAGGCGTCTCCAGATTTTACTTTATCGAAATTTAATATATCTGGAAGAGTTTTGCTGCTTAAATGCTTCAAATATTTTTTTGAAGTCATCTCTTCATTAAAACCAACTATTAAGTTAGCATCTATATCTGCTTGCATAACGTACCACATTTCAGTTTTACCAAAAGAATTATGTCGTTTTGCAGCTAATTCGTTATTAGGGTGTAATTGTATAGATAAGTCTTCTTTTGCATCTATAAACTTAATTAACAGTGGAAATTTATTACCAAAGGTCTGGTAATTTTTAATTCCTATAAAATCTGATTTATATTCTTTTAAAAGACTTTGAAGTGATTGCCCTTTAAAGTCTCCGTTAGCTACAATTGAGACATCATCATCAACATCGCTAATTTCCCAGCTCTCTCCAAGAGTCTCAATACTGGTTTTTTTACCTAAAACTGATTTTAATTTATTTCCTCCCCAAATTTTTTCTTTAAAAATGGGTTGAAACTTAATTGGATAGCGTTTTTTAAATATCATTATTAACCTGAATAGCTTACGAAGTTCCTAGGTGTTTCGTATAAAGTGACTTCTAAATCTAAATGTGATTCTAGCTTTACTTTTATTTTTTTATGAATAACCACTACAATGTTTTCTGCTGTAGGATTCAAATCTTTAAACTCCAAAACATCTAAGTTTAGATTTTTATGATCGAAGACATCTTCAACTTCATTTTTAATAATATCTCTAAGAGTTTTAATATCTATTACAAAACCTGTTTCTGGATCTATTTCTCCAGTGACACTTGCTATCAATTCGTAATTATGTCCATGATAGTTAGGATTATTGCACTTACCAAAAACAGCGTTGTTTTTTTCGTCGCTCCAATCTTTTCGATACAGTCTATGTGCTGCATTAAAATGTGCTCGCCTACTAACTGTTACTTTCATCTGTAATGTTTATGTATTGGTAGAATTTATCGAAAATAATCTTAAACCAAGCTGTATATAACTCTGGTTGTTCTATTATATCCTGTTTTACGATTTCTAATGGCATCCATTTCCAAGCTTCCACTTCGTTTGTATTAATCTTTGGAATAGCGTTATAATAGCCAACCATAATATGGTCTAATTCGTGTTCTGTTAAACCATTATCGAAAGGCGCCTTATAGATAAAAGACATTTTCTCTTTTAATGGTGCTACAAAGCCCATTTCTTCTTGTAAACGCCTTGTACCAGCTTCGATATTGCTTTCTCCATCTCTTTGGTGGCTACAACATGTGTTGGTCCATAAACCTGGTGAATGGTATTTGCTTAAAGCCCGTTGCTGAAGCATTAACTCGTTTTTATTATTAAAAATAAAAACAGAAAAAGCACGATGTAAAACAGCTTTTTCATGCGCTTCCATTTTAGGCATTAAGCCTATTTGCTCGTCTTTTTCGTTTACTAAAATTACTTTTTCTTCTGCCATATTTTTATAGAGGAAAGCAAATTTACAAAATAGACCGTATAATTTAGGCCTTTTAAGTTTATTTTAATATTGCATGTAAAGCATAAAAAAGTGCCATATCTCTATGGCACTTTTTTATTTAATACTTATTAATACTTTATTTCTATTGCTAATTTTTAGTTACAATAAACATACTACGTCTATTTTGTTGATGTTCATCTTCACTACACTTAACACCGTCTGAACACCCATTTACAAGTTGTGTTTCTCCATATCCTCTACCTGAAAGACGACTAGATGAAATTCCACCTTTTTCAATTATCCAATTTCTAGTTGAAACGTTTCTACGTTGCGATAATGCTTCATTATAAGAATATGGTGCTCTGGAATCCGTATGCGACTGAACATCAATACTTACAGAAGGATATTCATTTAAATAGTTAATCACTTTCTGTAACTCTATTTGTGCGTCTGGTCTAATGTAAGACTTATCGAAATCAAAATATATAGGATCTAAATCTAATAATTTAAATAAATCTACTCCAACAGAAGCTGGTTCTGCAATAATAGTTTTTGGAGTTAAATTTAACTTTAGAGTTAAATCTAATTTAATCTCAGGGTCAATAATATATGTTAATTCTTCTGGGCTATAACCTTCTTTACTAGCTACAGCTTTATAAGTTCCTTTTTTACAATCTGTATTGTAGCTAAATGCTCCATTAACATCTGTTGTAAAACGGTATACTTTTTCTTTGCTATCATTGTAAATAATAACATTAGCTTCTGGTATTACAATATTAGTGTTCTTATCTACAACTGTCCCAGCTACTAGTTGATTACATATTTCTCGTTGAAATCTATAAATATCATCATCACCTTTACCATTATATCGGTTAGAAGTAAGATATCCAGTATTAGTAAATTCATCTATAATAAATTCAAAATCATCACGTGGACTGTTAATAGGCTTACCTAAATTTTCGATTTTTTCAATATTTCCATCTAGACTTGCATAGAAAATATCTAAACCTCCTAAACCTTGATGTCCATTAGAAGAAAAGTATAGTGTTCCATTATTACTAACATAAGGAAAGTTTTCACGCCCTTCTGTATTTACTACGTCTCCTAAATTTGTAGGCTCTCCATAATTACCATCTTCTAAAATATCTACTACAAATATATCAGACTGACCTCTAGTTCCAGGCATATCTGAAGCGAAATATAGCTTTGTATTGTCTAAACTTAATGCAGGATGCGCAACGTTATATTCATCGTTGTTAAATGGCATAGATATTAAATTACTCCATTCTCCATCATCATTTAATGTCGCTTTGTATATTTTTAAACCTACAACTTTATCACTACTCTTTCTTTTTTTACCATTATGATAGTTATTACGAGTAAAGTAAATGGTTTTTCCATCATCAGTAAATGATGTTGAAGACTCGTGATACTTTGTATTTAATACCTTTGAGAATCTTTTAGGTGTCTCTCCTTCTTTTGCAAAAAACAAATCAAGAAAAGGTTGCTCATTCCATTTGTATAATTTCCCTTCTCCTCTTGAAGAAGCAAATACGATTCCATCTTTGTAAAACGATGTACCAAAGTCTGAAAACCTAGAGTTAAAATCTAAATTTTCGATAGTAAAATTACCAGACAATTTATCGATTGTTGTTAAGTAATCTGGAGATTCTAAATATTTTATTGATCTTGAATCGTTAGGTTTAAGAACTGCAAATTTCTTTAAATATTTATTAGCAGCTTCATATTTACCTGTAGCTTTAAGAGCCATAGCATATCTATAATAATTTTCAAAATCTATTGCTGTATCTTGAGCTAGAAGTTCTCCGTACCATTTTGCAGCTTCTTCCATTTCAACATTAAAATAATAGGCATTAGCTAATTTGGTTAAAACCTCAGGGCTATTATTTCCAGATTTAACAAGCTTATTAAGGTCTCTAATTACCTCTTTGTACTTTAAGTTCTTATACTCTTTATCTACACCAGTATTAACCTTACCATCCTCTTGGGAAAAAGCAGTATTAAAGGTTATAGAAAAAATTGCTAGTATTATATATATTCTTTTTTTCATAATTACTATTTTCTATATTAGAAGAATCTTGGTGATAATATTTTTTGCTCATCGAAAATTTCAAATCTTAAAAACACTTCATACGAACCTTGTTCAAACTGTGTTTTTCCTAAATCTGTGGTTTCTCTATCGTAAGCTAAACCTAACATAAGCCTATCTGTTAATTGATAACCAACTAAAGCACTTACCGCTGCACTCCATCTATAAGCTAAGCCTAATGTTAATTTTTCTCTTAAAAGAGCGTTAACAGTTAAATCTGCTTGTAATGGTGCTCCTGCAACTCCTTTTAATAATACAGCTGGTTTCAATTTTAAATCTGAATTAATATCAAATACATATCCACCTATAAGATAAAGGTTAACATTCTCTTTTGCTACAGATAGAGAAGCTTCATCAAAATGTTTAGTCTCTAATAAATTAGGTGCAGACAAACCAACATACCATCTATCTCCTTTTCTATAATAAATACCAGCACCAATATTTGGTGAAAATTTATTTTCAATATCAGATTGTAATAATTGATCATTTGCATTGAACTGACTTAACTCTGAATAAGCCACATCTAATAAGTGACCACCAGCTTTTAAACCAAAAGCTAGTTTTCCTTCTTCTGAAGTATTAATCGTATATGAGAAATCAATATCAAAATAAGTTTCATGAGTTGGACCAATATTATCATTAATAATAGATAAACCTAAACCAACTTTTTCATTATCACCAATAGGAGAATGAATATTAAAAGTTTGCGTATCTGGAGCACCATCTAAACCGACCCATTGTGTTCTATACAACCCTGTCATGCTAATACCTTCTCTAGATCCTGCATAAGCAGGATTTACACTCATTGTATTATACATATACTGTGTGTATTGAGCGTCCTGTTGCGCAGTACTTTCTAAAGCAAAGATAGAACTGATAAGAGTTACTAAAATTAATATTCTATTTTTCATTATAAAAGGTATAATTTAATTTTGAAGGCAGAACTGCTCTGCCTTCATTATTGATTTTAATTAACGTTGAATGTATAAGTGACCAGCTTTAGATTTAGCTTCGTCTCCTTTTTTGTATTTAACAATATAGAAATATGTTCCGACTGGTAATTGTTCTTTTTGTTTAATTGTCACTCTACCATTAGATTCACCTTTAAAGAAATTATCGTTTTGACCATAACCTTCAGTTTCATAAACTAAAACTCCCCATCTGTTATAAATCTCAACAGTATTTTCTGGGAATAACTCAATGTTTTTAATAACAAACACATCATTATCGTTATCTCCGTTTGGTGTTACCGCTTGGAAAACTTCTAAATCATCTATAATAGTACCATTATCAAACTCTAAGTAATCTGGAAGACCATCTCCATCACTATCCTGTGCATCTCCTCCAAATCCTATACCATCTTCATTTGAATCAGCATTCTCATCAATAGTTAATATACCATCATTATCATCATCATCATCTAAATAATCAGGTATACCATCACCATCAGTATCGTTATCCGTTGGATCATCATTTCCTGTTGAATCAACATCTCCATCTGAAACATCTACATCTCCATAATCTTCATTAATAGTATCAACTCCATCATTATCATCATCAGTATCTAACCAGTTTGGTATACCATCTCCATCTGTATCTCCTAGAGCGAATTCAAGACCGTTTATTACATTGTCTTCATCACAATCTCCATTAAACCAATCTGTAGATTGAGGTAATGTTACACTGTCTGTTAAGAAGCTACAATCACTTAATGGATCTGTTCCGTCAACTATTTCTTGACCGTTTGTTACACCATCTCCATCACAATCTGCTGCTAGCCAATCTATAGTTGGTTCTACTGTAATATCATCTTCAATAAAACTACATGGATTATTTGGATCTGTTGGATCTTCACCATCCGGAGGTGTTAATTCATCTCCATTTGTTACACCATCTCCATCACAATCTGCCGCTAACCATATGTCACTTGGCGTTTCTGTAATATCATCTGAAATGAATTCACAAGGATTAGTTGGATCTGTTGGATCTTCACCATCTGGAGGTGTTAATTCATCTCCATTTGTTACACCATCACCATCGCAATCTGCATCTAAATCAGAAAGACAATCTTGTATTGTTACAGTTCCACTTGGATCTGTATTACTTGTGTTTCCACTTGTAACCGTTCCATCAACTGTAAATATTTCATCACCTTCAGAAATAGTATCAACTGTAATAGCAATAACTACAGCTACACTTGTTTCTCCTGCTGGAATTGTTACAGTAGTTGTTGTTTCTGTGTAATCTGACGTTCCTGCTGTTCCTGTTGTTGTTACAATATCTACTACTGTATCTACTGAACTTACTACATCAATTGTTACTGGTACTGTTGCTGTTCCATCTCCTTCGTCTACTGTTACATCTCCTATTGTTATTGTCACTGAATCGTTATCTGTAATAGTTACCGTTCCACTTGGATCTGTATTTGTTGTGTTTCCACTTGTTACTGTTCCGTCAACTGTAAAGTCTTCTGGTGACTCACTTATTGTATCATCAGTAATTGGTATAATAACATCTACACTTGTTTCGCCTGCTGGGATAACTACTGTTGTTGTTGTTTCTGTGTAATCTGATGTTCCGGCTGTTCCTGTTGTTGTTACAATATCTACTACTGTATCTACTGAACTTGGTACATCGATTGTTACTGGTATTGTTACTGTACCATCACCTTCGTCTACTGTTACATCTTCGATTGTTACTGTTGGTGTAGCATCGTTATCTGTAATAGTTACTGTTCCACTTGGATCTGTATTACTTGTGTTGCCACTTGTTACTGTTCCGTCAACTGTAAACTCTTCACTTGGTTCATCTGTAACATCTTCTAAGATTGGTACACTTACGCTAACACTTGTTTCGCCTGCTGGAATAACTACTGTTGTCGTTGTTGTTGTGTAATCTGATGTGCCTGCTGTTCCATCTGTTGTTACAATAGTAATTATTGTATCTACTGAACTTGCAGTATTTAAAGTTACTGGTACTGTTGCAGTTCCATCTCCTTCATCGACGGTTACGTCTCCGATTGTTACATTAACTGAATCATTATCAGTAATTGTTACCGTTCCACTTGGATCTGTATTTGTTGTGTTTCCACTTGTTACTGTTCCGTCAACTGTAAAGTCTTCTGGTGACTCACTTATTGTATCATCAGTAATTGGTATAATAACATCTACACTTGTTTCGCCTGCTGGGATAACTACTGTTGTTGTTGTTTCTGTGTAATCTGATGTTCCGGCTGTTCCTGTTGTTGTTACAATATCTACTACTGTATCTACTGAACTTGGTACATCGATTGTTACTGGTATTGTTACTGTACCATCACCTTCGTCTACTGTTACATCTTCGATTGTTACTGTTGGTGTAGCATCGTTATCTGTAATAGTTACTGTTCCACTTGGATCTGTATTACTTGTGTTGCCACTTGTTACTGTTCCGTCAACTGTAAACTCTTCACTTGGTTCATCTGTAACATCTTCTAAGATTGGTACACTTACGCTAACACTTGTTTCGCCTGCTGGAATAACTACTGTTGTCGTTGTTGTTGTGTAATCTGATGTGCCTGCTGTTCCATCTGTTGTTACAATAGTAATTATTGTATCTACTGAACTTGCAGTATTTAAAGTTACTGGTACTGTTGCAGTTCCATCTCCTTCATCGACGGTTACGTCTCCGATTGTTACATTAACTGAATCATTATCAGTAATTGTTACCGTTCCACTTGGATCTGTATTTGTTGTGTTTCCACTTGTTACTGTTCCGTCAACTGTAAAGTCTTCTGGTGACTCACTTATTGTATCATCAGTAATTGGTATAATAACATCTACACTTGTTTCGCCTGCTGGGATAACTACTGTTGTTGTTGTTTCTGTGTAATCTGATGTTCCGGCTGTTCCTGTTGTTGTTACAATATCTACTACTGTATCTACTGAACTTGGTACATCGATTGTTACTGGTATTGTTACTGTACCATCACCTTCGTCTACTGTTACATCTTCGATTGTTACTGTTGGTGTAGCATCGTTATCTGTAATAGTTACTGTTCCACTTGGATCTGTATTACTTGTGTTGCCACTTGTTACTGTTCCGTCAACTGTAAACTCTTCACTTGGTTCATCTGTAACATCTTCTAAGATTGGTACACTTACGCTAACACTTGTTTCGCCTGCTGGAATAACTACTGTTGTCGTTGTTGTTGTGTAATCTGATGTGCCTGCTGTTCCATCTGTTGTTACAATAGTAATTATTGTATCTACTGAACTTGCAGTATTTAAAGTTACTGGTACTGTTGCAGTTCCATCTCCTTCATCGACGGTTACGTCTCCGATTGTTACATTAACTGAATCATTATCAGTAATTGTTACCGTTCCACTTGGATCTGTATTTGTTGTGTTTCCACTTGTTACTGTTCCGTCAACTGTAAAGTCTTCTGGTGACTCACTTATTGTATCATCAGTAATTGGTATAATAACATCTACACTTGTTTCGCCTGCTGGGATAACTACTGTTGTTGTTGTTTCTGTGTAATCTGATGTTCCGGCTGTTCCTGTTGTTGTTACAATATCTACTACTGTATCTACTGAACTTGGTACATCGATTGTTACTGGTATTGTTACTGTACCATCACCTTCGTCTACTGTTACATCTTCGATTGTTACTGTTGGTGTAGCATCGTTATCTGTAATAGTTACTGTTCCACTTGGATCTGTATTACTTGTGTTGCCACTTGTTACTGTTCCGTCAACTGTAAACTCTTCACTTGGTTCATCTGTAACATCTTCTAAGATTGGTACACTTACGCTAACACTTGTTTCGCCTGCTGGAATAACTACTGTTGTCGTTGTTGTTGTGTAATCTGATGTGCCTGCTGTTCCATCTGTTGTTACAATAGTAATTATTGTATCTACTGAACTTGCAGTATTTAAAGTTACTGGTACTGTTGCAGTTCCATCTCCTTCATCGACGGTTACGTCTCCGATTGTTACATTAACTGAATCATTATCAGTAATTGTTACCGTTCCACTTGGATCTGTATTTGTTGTGTTTCCACTTGTTACTGTTCCGTCAACTGTAAAGTCTTCTGGTGACTCACTTATTGTATCATCAGTAATTGGTATAATAACATCTACACTTGTTTCGCCTGCTGGGATAACTACTGTTGTTGTTGTTTCTGTGTAATCTGATGTTCCGGCTGTTCCTGTTGTTGTTACAATATCTACTACTGTATCTACTGAACTTGGTACATCGATTGTTACTGGTATTGTTACTGTACCATCACCTTCGTCTACTGTTACATCTTCGATTGTTACTGTTGGTGTAGCATCGTTATCTGTAATAGTTACTGTTCCACTTGGATCTGTATTACTTGTGTTGCCACTTGTTACTGTTCCGTCAACTGTAAACTCTTCACTTGGTTCATCTGTAACATCTTCTAAGATTGGTACACTTACGCTAACACTTGTTTCGCCTGCTGGAATAACTACTGTTGTCGTTGTTGTTGTGTAATCTGATGTGCCTGCTGTTCCATCTGTTGTTACAATAGTAATTATTGTATCTACTGAACTTGCAGTATTTAAAGTTACTGGTACTGTTGCAGTTCCATCTCCTTCGTCTACTGTTACATCTCCTACTATTACAGTAGGCGTTGGATCGTTATCTGTAATAGTTACTGTTCCACTTGGGTCTGTGTTAAATGTGTTGCCACTTGTTACTGTTCCACCAACGGTGAAATCTTCACTTGGCTCATCTGTTGTGTCATCTAAGATTGGTACACTTACGTTCACACTTGTTGCTCCTGCTGGAATAACTACTGTTGTTGTTGTTGTTGTGTAATCTGATGTGCCAGCTGTTCCGTCTGTTGTTACAATAGTAATTATTGTATCTACTGAACTTGGAATACTTAACGTTACTGGTACTGTTGCAGTCCCATCGCCTTCGTCTACAGTTACATCGCCTATTGTTACATTAACGGAATCGTCATCAGTAATCGTTACCGTTCCACTTGGATCTGTATTTGTTGTGTTTCCACTTGTTACTGTTCCATCAACGGTGAAGTCTTCTGGTGACTCACTTATAGTATCATCTGTAATTGGGATAATAACATCTACACTTGTTGCTCCTGCTGGAATAACTACTGTTGTTGTTGTTTCTGTGTAATCTGACGTGCCTGCTGTTCCTGTTGTTGTTACAATATCGACTATTGTATCTACTGAACTTGGTACATCGATGGTTACTGGTACTGTTACTGTTCCATCACCTTCCTCTACTGTTACATCTCCTATTATTACTGTAGGTGTTGGATCGTTATCTGTAATAGTTACTGTTCCACTTGGGTCTGTGTTAAATGTGTTGCCACTTGTTACTGTTCCACCAACGGTGAAATCTTCACTTGGCTCATCTGTTGTGTCATCTAAGATTGGAATAATTACGTCTACACTAGTCTGTCCTGCTGGGATTGTTACTGTTGTTGTTGTCGTTGTGTAATCTGATGTTCCGGCTGTTCCGGCTGTTGTTACAATATCTACTACTGTAGCTACTGCACTTGGTGCATTTAAGGTTACTGGTACTGTTGCTGTTCCGTCTCCTTCATCGACAGTTACGTCTCCGATTGTTACGATTACTGAATCATTATCTTGGATTGTTACTGTTCCTGATAAATCACTTCCTGCAACATTTACATCTCCTGAATCTACTGTTCCATCTACTGTGAATGTTTCATCTAATTCATCTATAGTATCGTCTAAGATTGGGATGATAACATCTACTGATGTTGCTCCTGCTGGGATTGTTACTGTTGTTGTTGTCGTTGTGTAATCTGATGTTCCGGCTGTTCCGGCTGTTGTTACAATATCTAGTACTGTAGCTACTGCACTTGGTGCATTTAAGGTTACTGGTACTGTTGCTGTTCCGTCTCCTTCATCGACAGTTACGTCTCCGATTGTTACGATTACTGAATCATTATCTTGGATTGTTACTGTTCCTGATAAATCACTTCCTGCAACATTTACATCTCCTGAATCTACTGTTCCATCTACTGTGAATGTTTCATCTAATTCATCTATAGTATCGTCTAAGATTGGGATGATAACATCTACTGATGTTGCTCCTGCTGGGATTGTTACTGTTGTTGTTGTCGTTGTGTAATCTGATGTTCCGGCTGTTCCGGCTGTTGTTACAATATCTACTACTGTAGCTACTGCACTTGGTGCATTTAAGGTTACTGGTACTGTTGCTGTTCCGTCTCCTTCATCGACAGTTACGTCTCCGATTGTTACGATTACTGAATCATTATCTTGGATTGTTACTGTTCCTGATAAATCACTTCCTGCAACATTTACATCTCCTGAATCTACTGTTCCATCTACTGTGAACGTTTCATCTAATTCATCTATAGTATCTTCTAAGATTGGGATGATAACATCTACTGATGTTGCTCCTGCTGGGATTGTTACTGTTGTTGTTGTCGTTGTGTAATCTGATGTTCCGGCTGTTCCGGCTGTTGTTACAATATCTACTACTGCAGCTACTGCACTTGGTGCATTTAAGGTTACTGGTACTGTTGCTGTTCCGTCTCCTTCATCGACAGTTACGTCTCCGATTGTTACGATTACTGAATCATTATCTTGGATTGTTACTGTTCCTGATAAATCACTTCCTGCAACATTTACATCTCCTGAATCTACTGTTCCATCTACTGTGAATGTTTCATCTAATTCATCTATAGTATCTTCTAAGATTGGGATGATAACATCTACTGATGTTGCTCCTGCTGGGATTGTTACTGTTGTTGTTGTCGTTGTGTAATCTGATGTTCCGGCTGTTCCGGCTGTTGTTACAATATCTACTACTGTAGCTACTGCACTTGGTGCATTTAAGGTTACTGGTACTGTTGCTGTTCCGTCTCCTTCATCGACAGTTACGTCTCCGATTGTTACGATTACTGAATCATTATCTTGGATTGTTACTGTTCCTGATAAATCACTTCCTGCAACATTTACATCTCCTGAATCTACTGTTCCATCTACTGTGAATGTTTCATCTAATTCATCTATAGTATCTTCTAAGATTGGGATGATAACATCTACTGATGTTGCTCCTGCTGGGATTGTTACTGTTGTTGTTGTCGTTGTGTAATCTGATGTTCCGGCTGTTCCGGCTGTTGTTACAATATCTACTACTGTAGCTACTGCACTTGGTGCATTTAAGGTTACTGGTACTGTTGCTGTTCCGTCTCCTTCATCGACAGTTACGTCTCCGATTGTTACGATTACTGAATCATTATCTTGGATTGTTACTGTTCCTGATAAATCACTTCCTGCAACATTTACATCTCCTGAATCTACTGTTCCATCTACTGTGAATGTTTCATCTAATTCATCTATAGTATCGTCTAAGATTGGGATGATAACATCTACTGATGTTGCTCCTGCTGGGATTGTTACTGTTGTTGTTGTCGTTGTGTAATCTGATGTTCCGGCTGTTCCGGCTGTTGTTACAATATCTACTACTGTAGCTACTGCACTTGGTGCATTTAAGGTTACTGGTACTGTTGCTGTTCCGTCTCCTTCATCGACAGTTACGTCTCCGATTGTTACGATTACTGAATCATTATCTTGGATTGTTACTGTTCCTGATAAATCACTTCCTGCAACATTTACATCTCCTGAATCTACTGTTCCATCTACTGTGAATGTTTCATCTAATTCATCTATAGTATCTTCTAAGATTGGGATGATAACATCTACTGATGTTGCTCCTGCTGGGATTGTTACTGTTGTTGTTGTCGTTGTGTAATCTGATGTTCCGGCTGTTCCGGCTGTTGTTACAATATCTACTACTGTAGCTACTGCACTTGGTACATTTAAGGTTACTGGTACTGTTGCTGTTCCGTCTCCTTCATCGACG
This sequence comes from Lacinutrix sp. Bg11-31, assembly GCF_002831665.1. Taxonomy (NCBI): domain Bacteria; kingdom Pseudomonadati; phylum Bacteroidota; class Flavobacteriia; order Flavobacteriales; family Flavobacteriaceae; genus Lacinutrix; species Lacinutrix sp. Bg11-31. The sequence goes on along the minus strand of NZ_CP025118.1, from coordinate 281,896 downwards.
GTTACGTCTCCGATTGTTACGATTACTGAATCATTATCTTGGATTGTTACTGTTCCTGATAAATCACTTCCTGCAACATTTACATCTCCTGAATCTACTGTTCCATCTACTGTGAATGTTTCATCTAATTCATCTATAGTATCGTCTAAGATTGGGATGATAACATCTACTGATGTTGCTCCTGCTGGGATTGTTACTGTTGTTGTTGTCGTTGTGTAATCTGATGTTCCGGCTGTTCCGGCTGTTGTTACAATATCTACTACTGTAGCTACTGCACTTGGTGCATTTAAGGTTACTGGTACTGTTGCTGTTCCGTCTCCTTCATCGACAGTTACGTCTCCGATTGTTACGATTACTGAATCATTATCTTGGATTGTTACTGTTCCTGATAAATCACTTCCTGCAACATTTACATCTCCTGAATCTACTGTTCCATCTACTGTGAACGTTTCATCTAATTCATCTATAGTATCGTCTAAGATTGGGATGATAACATCTACTGATGTTGCTCCTGCTGGGATTGTTACTGTTGTTGTTGTCGTTGTGTAATCTGATGTTCCGGCTGTTCCGGCTGTTGTTACAATATCTACTACTGTAGCTACTGCACTTGGTGCATTTAAGGTTACTGGTACTGTTGCTGTTCCGTCTCCTTCATCGACAGTTACGTCTCCGATTGTTACGATTACTGAATCATTATCTTGGATTGTTACTGTTCCTGATAAATCACTTCCTGCAACATTTACATCTCCTGAATCTACTGTTCCATCTACTGTGAATGTTTCATCTAATTCATCTATAGTATCTTCTAAGATTGGGATGATAACATCTACTGATGTTGCTCCTGCTGGGATTGTTACTGTTGTTGTTGTCGTTGTGTAATCTGATGTTCCGGCTGTTCCGGCTGTTGTTACAATATCTAGTACTGTAGCTACTGCACTTGGTGCATTTAAGGTTACTGGTACTGTTGCTGTTCCGTCTCCTTCATCGACAGTTACGTCTCCGATTGTTACGATTACTGAATCATTATCTTGGATTGTTACTGTTCCTGATAAATCACTTCCTGCAACATTTACATCTCCTGAATCTACTGTTCCATCTACTGTGAATGTTTCATCTAATTCATCTATAGTATCTTCTAAGATTGGGATGATAACATCTACTGATGTTGCTCCTGCTGGGATTGTTACTGTTGTTGTTGTCGTTGTGTAATCTGATGTTCCGGCTGTTCCGGCTGTTGTTACAATATCTACTACTGTAGCTACTGCACTTGGTGCATTTAAGGTTACTGGTACTGTTGCTGTTCCGTCTCCTTCATCGACAGTTACGTCTCCGATTGTTACGATTACTGAATCATTATCTTGGATTGTTACTGTTCCTGATAAATCACTTCCTGCAACATTTACATCTCCTGAATCTACTGTTCCATCTACTGTGAATGTTTCATCTAATTCATCTATAGTATCTTCTAAGATTGGGATGATAACATCTACTGATGTTGCTCCTGCTGGGATTGTTACTGTTGTTGTTGTCGTTGTGTAATCTGATGTTCCGGCTGTTCCGGCTGTTGTTACAATATCTACTACTGTAGCTACTGCACTTGGTGCATTTAAGGTTACTGGTACTGTTGCTGTTCCGTCTCCTTCATCGACAGTTACGTCTCCGATTGTTACGATTACTGAATCATTATCTTGGATTGTTACTGTTCCTGATAAATCACTTCCTGCAACATTTACATCTCCTGAATCTACTGTTCCATCTACTGTGAATGTTTCATCTAATTCATCTATAGTATCTTCTAAGATTGGGATGATAACATCTACTGATGTTGCTCCTGCTGGGATTGTTACTGTTGTTGTTGTCGTTGTGTAATCTGATGTTCCGGCTGTTCCGGCTGTTGTTACAATATCTACTACTGTAGCTACTGCACTTGGTGCATTTAAGGTTACTGGTACTGTTGCTGTTCCGTCTCCTTCATCGACAGTTACGTCTCCGATTGTTACGATTACTGAATCATTATCTTGGATTGTTACTGTTCCTGATAAATCACTTCCTGCAACATTTACATCTCCTGAATCTACTGTTCCATCTACTGTGAATGTTTCATCTAATTCATCTATAGTATCTTCTAAGATTGGGATGATAACATCTACTGATGTTGCTCCTGCTGGGATTGTTACTGTTGTTGTTGTCGTTGTGTAATCTGATGTTCCGGCTGTTCCGGCTGTTGTTACAATATCTACTACTGCAGCTACTGCACTTGGTGCATTTAAGGTTACTGGTACTGTTGCTGTTCCGTCTCCTTCATCGACGGTTACGTCTCCGATTGTTACGATTACTGAATCATTATCTTGGATTGTTACTGTTCCTGATAAATCACTTCCTGCAACATTTACATCTCCTGAATCTACTGTTCCATCTACTGTGAATGTTTCATCTAATTCATCTATAGTATCTTCTAAGATTGGGATGATAACATCTACTGATGTTGCTCCTGCTGGGATTGTTACTGTTGTTGTTGTCGTTGTGTAATCTGATGTTCCGGCTGTTCCGGCTGTTGTTACAATATCTACTACTGTAGCTACTGCACTTGGTGCATTTAAGGTTACTGGTACTGTTGCTGTTCCGTCTCCTTCATCGACAGTTACGTCTCCGATTGTTACGATTACTGAATCATTATCTTGGATTGTTACTGTTCCTACTGGATTTGTATTACTTGCATTTCCACTAGTTACGGTTCCATTTACTGTGAATGTTTCGTCTAATTCATCTTCTGTATCCTCTAAGATTGGAATCACAACATCAACACTTGTTTGCCCTGCTGGAATCGTTACTGTTGTTGTTGTCGTTGTGTAATCTGATGTTCCGGCTGTTCCGGCTGTTGTTACAATATCTATTACTGTATCTAAGGTACTAATCGCATCGATTGTTACTGGTACGGTTGCTGTTCCATCACCTTCATCTACGGTTACATTTTCAATTGTAATAGCTACAGAACACTCTAAAGCTAAGACTGAATCATCTATAGAAGACCCTATAGCTTGACCAGCTCCACTATTTGCAAGATTTGGCACACCAGTTGAACTTACTCCTCCATTAGCACTAGTATTAATGCTACCATCTGGGTTTAATTGAGTCAATCCAATATTTGTTGCCGCACCTTCAATAGCATCTGGACAACCATCGTTATCACTATCTAAATCTAAATAATCTGGAATACCATCATTATCAAAATCTGAAGTACAACCGGGAGTCACTTGCGTAGTCGTTGTAGGATTCCCAAAAACTATTGTATTAAATAAATAACCTGTATCGAATTGTCTTTTAGAAAATGTTATATCAAATTCATCTATAAAAGGCATTTGTATACTAAACCAAAGATTCTCATCGTTTGCTGCAGGTGCATTACCTGTAGATGTAACTTTAAGAAAATCCCCAGAAGTACCAAAAGAAGATAAAGAGACGTTGTTTGCTACTAATAAAGAGGTCGCAGTAGTTACTTCGTAATTTAAAATATCTTCCTTATTAAACTCAATCAACTCACCAGGAGTTGTATCGTCAATATCTTGAAACACCATATTAGCAGGCACTTCAATAAGAGTATTGCTACCATTAATTAAAAATTCGAAATCAAAATTAGCAAAACCAGTTGTTGCTGGACCTGTACTCGATAAATATATAGGGTAGTAAATAATTGGCTGTCCTCCACCTGGATCAAAACTTTCCCCAGAAAGATCTGCAACTAAATTAGCTGTATCAGAATTATTTAACACTGTAATTCTTAAATCTATAGCAGTACCTTCGTACGAACCTACGTTAGCATATGTTGCGCTATCTCCAATATTCCCTGCATTACCACTAGGTATATAAGTTAAATCTGAAGATTGAATAAGAATATCTACTGTTTTAGAAGGCGAACATTCGTTTATATCTAAAATACCATCATTATCATCATCTAAATCTGTTATATCATCTACTCCGTCACCATCAACATCTGACAATACCTCAACATAAGCAAAAGCCGTTGTACAATTTGTTGGTGTATCAGTTTCACAAATTTGATACTCTATTACATAGTTTCCAACTGGAGTACCTGCTGTTACATTAACTGCTCCTGTTGAAGTATTTAAGGTTACTCCTCCATTAGATGTACTTAATTGAGTTAGAGTTACTCCACCAACTCCAATTGCTGGCACATTACCGTCTAAATCATCATTTGAAAGTACATTAACAATTGTAACTCCACCAACACCTTCTATAACAGAGCCATTATCATCATTTGCTGTAATAGACAGTGTCGTTTTACAGAAAGATATATCCTTAATAGCTGAACCATGAACAGTCCCAGCAGTACATGCTGTACATTCATCCCAAACCAAAGTAATTGAAGAAATACCGTTAGCACTAGTAAAGTTTACACCTGCTTCATCATTTGTTCCTGAAGTAGAATTATCATTAGAATCAATAAAACCAGAACTGTTTGTTGTATAAGATGGGTTTGCCGATTCTGTAAATGTTGGGAAAATTGCTCCATCTACTACATCATTAGCAGTTATAGTGTAACTATCTCCATTTGGTCCAGAACCATTTATATGTGATAAATCAAAATCAATAACATTAACTGTTTCAGAAAAAGTTATTGTAATAGTTATGCCAGTTGCATTAAATCCATTTGTAAAAAACTGCAATGCTTCATCTCCATTATCTGTTCCTACATTTGGTGTTTGTGTTCCCCATATTCCTAAACTACCCGTATCACCAGTAAATGCTACTGTAGCATTAATTCCACTTCCTGAAATATCATTAAATGTGTTTGCAAGAGAACCATCTGGAGTCCAGTCAAATTCGCTACTATTGGTAGGTGCAGTTTCCCATATTAATGTACCAGAAGCAATTGCATTAGCACAAGGATCAGCAAAACCACATAACTCAACTGTTGCTGGAATAACACATTCAAAACTAGTAGCTACTTGGTCATTTCCTGTTGAAGTCAATCCCCCTTCACTACCATCTATTACGTGTCCTACAAAACAAATAGACCCTCCATTAGCACGATTAAAAAATGTTGTTGCATGACCACCAACACTTGCATGAACAGGATCATCTGTTCCAACTGTAAATGAAGGCGGAATTGTTGGGTCGTCTGTAAATCCACCATGACCTAAAGAGCTACTACTACTTATACCCCAAGTGTATAATATATTTGTATCTGATGCTGTGGCACCTGCAGTAATAACAGAAGCTCCCGCATGTTCTTCAGATGTATGAGATGTTGACAATTGAATAGCGCCTACAAAATCTCCTCCTCCAGAGGCTTGAACTGCAGTCCATGTATTTACAAGATTAGAAGCACTTGTTATTAACTCTCCATCAGTATTATGTCCTACACCATAAATTTTTGTATCTGACCCTAATGCTAGTAAACCTGTTTCACCATTACCTCCAGTCGGGCTATCATCTGGATTATCCATAAATGAAGCAATATAGGTTATAGGAACAGGAGGCGCCATCATTTGAGTAGCAAAATCCAAGTCTTGAGCTCCGGTTCCGTTTCCAAGTACAACATCATCTCCCCATGTATAAATATCACCATTACCTAATAGTGCATAACCAGCATATTTATTTCCAGTAACATTAGCTACCCCAGTTAATGGAACTCCGGAAGACGTTTCAACTTGTTGCCATATACTATCATCATTATCATCGTTACCAGTTGGAGCTGTTGTTCCAGATGTAGCTACCCATATTTCACCTGCGCTTATAACAAATAACACATCAGAACTTGCATGAATTTGCGTAATGTTTGCAGCAGTAAAAGGTAAGGTTTGCGTAGCATTCATATCATTGAACGCATTATCAGTACCAAAATCAGCACTTATAACTTCACCAAGATTTCCCCAAACATATAAACTTGTAGTTGTTGCTAAAAAACCTTGAGCTCCACCATTTCCTGACAACCCAAAATGTATTGGAGTACCAGTGTATGTATAACCGTTACCTGGTATAACTTCTGTAATAGTATTTGCGTTTCCACCACTAGCAGCCATATCTTCTCCCCATGCTACAATATTTGTAGTGGTTTTAGCCATTGAACTATGATATGATGTTATTAACACATCAGAATTAGGATCAAAAATTCCTTCTGAAGTAATTGTTGGACAATCCTGAGCACTTAAATTATTAAGTGCGAAAACCGAAAGTCCTAGAGTTAATAAAAGGCTTTTAAGTAATGATAAATTAAACGAGAATCGGTTAGAGATTTCCATATTAGAATGAATGTAATTAGATTTTTTATTTTTATAGTAGGTATAACTAAATAAACCAGCAAGACTGCTGGAATACATTATGTTTTTTAAAATTGAAATTGAATGAATTTCAAGAAACTTCGCGATTAAATTTATTAAAGTAATTTTGATCATATATTACTTGTTATTGATTATAAAGAGAAAACAAATCAAATTTTTTGCTCATGTAAAAAATATACTACAAGAGAGTTTAATTTCTACGCTATTTAGGCATTTTATTCGACAAGGTGTAATCACTTTAATACATTAAACTATCATTTATTTCGAAAAAGGTTATCAATAATCTTTTAATATCAACAATTTTTTCAATTTACAAAGCGAGCATAAAAACTAAATAAATTTGGCTCCATAGAAAACTTACTCTTTGAAATATGCAAATTATATCACGCAAAAATATTTTAAATATATTGTAGTAGACAAAGAAGCGCCTGAATATTTAAATTAATTAGTCAAAACGCGAAATTAAACGCTGAAAAACAAATTTTCACACGTGTAACAAACAAATCTTACACGAAATCTTAATTTAATAACAAAAAACGAGCAATTATATTATAAAACTAAAGCCTTAAAACATATTAAAAGTGCATAAAATAAATTAAAATTCATTAGTATTTTTAATACAACTATATTTGCAAAAAATCTATTTTTAATGAAATTTTTAGACGAAATTAAGAGAAGGCGAACATTTGGTATTATCTCGCATCCAGATGCAGGAAAGACAACACTTACTGAGAAGTTACTTCTTTTTGGTGGTGCTATACAAGAAGCTGGCGCAGTAAAAAGTAATAAGATAAAAAAAGGTGCTACTAGTGATTTTATGGAGATTGAACGCCAACGTGGAATCTCTGTCGCTACCTCTGTTTTAGCTTTTGAATATGATGGTATAAAAATAAACATTTTAGATACTCCAGGTCACAAAGATTTTGCTGAAGATACTTTTAGAACACTAACAGCAGTAGATAGTGTTATTGTTGTTATAGATGTTGCAAAAGGTGTTGAAGAACAGACCGAAAAACTAGTTGAAGTTTGCCGTATGCGTAACATACCTATGATTATTTTTATTAATAAAATGGATAGGGAAGGTAAAGATGCATTTGAGTTATTAGATGAAATTGAACAAAAATTAGGGCTAAGAGTTACGCCATTAAGTTTCCCTATTGGAATGGGTTACGATTTTAAAGGTATCTATAATATATGGGAAAAGAATATAAACTTATTTAGTGGAGATAGTAGAAAGAACATTGAGGAAACTATAGAGGTATCTGACTTAGCTTCAGAAGAATTAAACACTTTAGTTGGTGACAAAGCTGCTAATGAATTAAGAGAAGAAATAGAATTAGTTCAAGGAATATACCCTGATTTTAACAATCAAGAATACTTAGATGGTAAACTACAACCTGTATTTTTTGGTTCTGCTTTAAATAGCTTTGGTGTTCGTGAATTATTAGATTGTTTTGTTGAAATAGCACCAAAACCAAGAGCTAAACAAAGTGAAGAACGATTAGTAAAACCAGATGAGGATAAGTTTACTGGTTTTGTTTTTAAAATTCATGCCAACATGGATCCAAACCACAGAAATCGATTAGCGTTCGTAAAAATAGTCTCTGGAGAATTTAAAAGAAATACTCCTTATTTACATGTGAGACATAATAAGAAGGTTAAATTCTCTAGTCCTAATGCTTTTTTTGCTGAGAAAAAAGAGATTGTAGACATCTCTTACCCTGGTGATATAGTTGGATTACAAGACACTGGAAGTTTTAAAATTGGAGATACTTTAACTGAAGGAGAAATTTTAAATTATAAAGGAGTTCCTAGTTTTTCTCCAGAACATTTTAGGTATATTAACAATGCTGATCCATTAAAATCTAAACAACTATATAAAGGAATTGATCAATTAATGGATGAAGGTGTTGCCCAATTATTTACTTTAGAATTAAATGGAAGGAAAGTAATTGGTACCGTTGGTGCTTTACAATATGAAGTGATACAGTATAGATTAGAACATGAATATGGAGCAAAATGCACCTATGAAAACCTAAATGTATTTAAAGCGTGTTGGATTGAACCTGAAGATCCAAAAAATGATGAATATAAAGAGTTTTTAAGAGTAAAACAACGCTATTTAGCTAAAGACAAAAGTGGTAAACTAGTATTTTTGGCTGATTCTTCTTTTTCTCTACAAATGACACAACAAAAATATCCAACAGTGAAATTTCACTATGTTTCAGAATACGAATAGCTGAAATCGATTTTAAAGATTTTTAAGAGGTTTTAAACACTAAACACTACATTCTATAATTAAAATTGATTTTTAAAAATAAACACCTCTATAGAAGTTAATCTTTTTACAAAAATCAATTTTAATTATAGATTACTACTTTATTATCAATTTTAATTATAACTTGTTCTTTTAGTAAAAAAACCTCTAAATTCTATTTAGAGGTTTTTTTATACTTGACCTCATTGTCTTAATTATTTAATGTGCTAAAAATATATTTTTAGCACATTAAATAATTAAGACTCTATGGACAAATTATGAAATTATTATGCTTGACCTGTTGGTCCAAAATTTAATGGTATTGGAGGTTGTTCGTAATCTTTTATTTCTCCATGTGCTTTTTCAAATCTTTGTACATTTTCTCCTAAAGCTTTTAATAATCGTTTTGCGTGTTGAGGCGTTAAAATTATTCTAGATTTTACCTTACTTTTTGGTGTTCCAGGCATAATACTAACAAAATCTACAACAAACTCTGATACAGAGTGATTAATAATTGCAAGATTAGAATACGTTCCTTCAGCTACTTTTTCGTCTAATTCTATGTTAATTTGATTTTGTTTCGGTTTATTGTCTTTATTATCTGCCATATTTTATGTTTTATAGTTCCTATTAATTTGTTTAGCTCTCGATAGTTATCTCAACAAGGAGGAAACTGAATGATTATATTAAAATAAAAAGTCCTGCTATTATATAGCAGGACTTTTCTAATATTATTTAAAACTCTCGTTTCAATTTAAGAAGCTTCCTGCCTGCGCAGGAATAACTACTACTAATTGTAGTTAACCTCTTGTTTAGCTTGCATCATTTGATCAAACTCTTCTTTAGATCCTACAATAATGTTCTCGTAAGAACGCATTCCTGTTCCTGCTGGAATTCTGTGTCCTACAATTACATTTTCTTTAAGACCTTCTAAAGTATCAATCTTACCTGCTACTGCTGCTTCGTTAAGTACTTTCGTTGTTTCCTGGAACGATGCCGCAGAAATAAACGATTTAGTTTGTAACGATGCTCTCGTAATACCTTGAAGTATTGGAGTTGCCGTTGCTGGTTTTACATCTCTTGCTTGTACCAATGCTTTATCTTCACGACGTAATAAAGAATTCTCGTCTCTTAATTCGAAAGCCGTTATTAACTGTCCTTCTTTTAAGTTTGTAGAATCTCCTGCATTTTCTACAACTTTTTTACCAAAAATAGCGTCGTTTTCTTCGATAAAATCAGCTTTATGTGCTAATTGATCTTCTAAGAAAATAGTATCTCCAGAGTCAATAATTCTCACTTTACGCATCATTTGTCTTACAACAACTTCGAAATGCTTATCGTTAATCTTCACACCTTGTAAACGGTATACTTCTTGAACTTCGTTCACTAAGTATTGTTGTACAGCTGCTGGTCCTTTTATGTTTAAGATATCGTTTGGTGTAATAGAACCATCAGATAAAGGCATACCTGCTTTTATAAAATCATTTTCTTGAACAAGAATCTGACTTGATAACTTCACTAAGTATTTCTTAATATCTCCGAACTTAGACTCTACAATAATCTCACGGTTACCTCTTTTAATTTTTCCGAAAGAAACAACACCATCAATTGCACTTACTACTGCTGGATTAGAAGGGTTACGAGCTTCAAATAATTCTGTTACTCTTGGTAAACCACCAGTAATATCACCTGCTTTTGAAGATTTACGAGGAATTTTAACTAAGACTTTACCAATCTTAACTTTCTCTCCATCATCAATCATGATGTGTGCACCTACTGGTAAGTTGTAAGAACGAATTGCTTCACCTTTACTATCTTCAACAATAAGTGTTGGTATTATTTTCTTGTTTCTAGATTCTGAAATTACTTTTTCTTGGAAACCTGTTTGTTCATCAATTTCTACTTGATAAGTAACACCTTGCTCGATATTTTCATATCTCACTTTTCCTGCAAATTCTGAAACAATTACACCGTTATATGGATCCCATTCACAAACAACATCTCCTGTTTTAAGCTTATCTCCATCCTTAACGAATATAGTTGAACCGTAAGGAATATTATTTGTACTTAATGTAATACCTGTTTTCTTATCTATTAACTTAAGTTCTGATGTACGAGATATAACGATGTCTAAATCATTTCCATCTTTATCAGTACCTTTTACAGTTTTTAATTCTTCAATTTCGGCAACTCCGTCAAATTTAACTGCGAAGTTATTTTCTTCTGAAATGTTACCTGCAATTCCACCTACGTGGAATGTACGAAGTGTTAACTGTGTACCTGGTTCTCCAATAGATTGTGCTGCTACAACACCTACTGCTTCACCACGTTGAACCATTTTGTTAGTTGCTAAGTTTCTTCCGTAACATTTAGCACAGATTCCTTTTTTAGCTTCACAACTTAATGGTGAACGTACTTCTACAGCATCAATAGGAGAGGCTTCAATTGCCGCAGCAATATCGTCTTCAATTAACTCACCTGCTTCTACTATTAATTCTTCTGTTAATGGGTTATATACATCGTTAAGTGCAATACGTCCTAAAACACGTGCTCCTAGCTTCTCTACAACTTCATCATTTTTCTTAAGAGCAGAAACTTCTACACCTCTTAATGTACCACAGTCTACACTGTTTACAATTACATCTTGAGATACATCTACTAGACGACGCGTTAAATAACCTGCATCGGCAGTTTTAAGTGCTGTATCGGCAAGACCTTTACGTGCACCGTGAGTAGAAATAAAGTATTCTAAAATTGAAAGACCTTCCTTAAAGTTAGATAAAATTGGATTTTCAATAATAGACCCTCCTCCTGCTGTAGATTTTTTAGGCTTAGCCATTAATCCACGCATTCCTGTAAGCTGGCGAATCTGTTCTTTAGATCCACGCGCTCCAGAATCAAGCATCATAAACACCGAATTAAATCCTTGTTGATCTTCTCTAATACGTTTCATTGACAATTCTGTCAATTCTGCATTTGTTGATGTCCAAATATCAATAACTTGGTTATAACGTTCGTTGTTTGTTATAAGTCCCATGTTATAATTTGCTTTAATACCGTCTACTTTCGTATTGGCAGCATCAATCATAGATTGCTTTTCTGGCGGGATAATAATATCTCCTAAACTAAATGATAATCCACCTCTAAATGCAAATAGATAACCTAATGTCTTAATTTCATCTAAGAAATCTGCAGTTTCAGGAACACTTGTTAATTTTAAAATATCACCAATAATATCTCTAAGAGATTTTTTAGTTAATACTTGGTTAACATAACCTGCAGCAGCTGGTACTTTTTCGTTGAAAAGTACACGACCTGTTGTAGTTTCTATAATTTGAGGAACTAATTCTCCTTCTGCGTTAAAATCTATTGTACGTACTTTAATCTGTGCGTTTAAGTCTACACGCTTTTCATTGTAAGCAATGTTTACTTCTTCTGCAGAATAAAATGTTAAGCCTTCACCTTTTACTTTAACTTCTGGTGTTGATGTACGTAACTTAGTCATATAATAAAGACCAAGTACCATATCCTGAGATGGTACTGTTACTGGAGCTCCATTTGCTGGATTTAAGATATTATGAGATGCCAACATTAACATTTGACACTCTAAAATAGCTTCTGGTCCTAACGGTAAATGCACTGCCATTTGATCTCCATCAAAATCGGCATTAAAAGCTGCACACGCTAATGGGTGTAATTGTATTGCTTTACCTTCAATAAGTTTTGGCTGAAAGGCCTGAATACCTAATCGGTGAAGCGTAGGCGCACGGTTTAGTAATACTGGATGCCCTTTAAGGACGCTTTCCAAAATATCCCAAACTACTGGCTCTTTTTTGTCTATAATTTTTTTAGCTGATTTTACCGTTTTTACAATTCCTCTTTCGATTAATTTACGAATGATGAATGGCTTGTAAAGTTCTGCAGCCATATTTTTTGGAAGACCACATTCAAATAATCTCAACTCTGGTCCTACTACAATTACCGAACGTGCAGAATAATCAACACGCTTACCAAGTAAGTTTTGACGGAAACGTCCTTGCTTACCTTTAAGTGAATCTGATAAAGATTTTAACGGTCTGTTAGAATCTGTTTTTACTGCAGATGACTTACGTGTATTATCTAATAATGAATCTACAGATTCTTGTAACATACGTTTTTCGTTACGTAAGATTACTTCTGGAGCTTTAATCTCTACAAGTCTCTTAAGACGGTTGTTACGTATAATTACACGACGGTATAAATCATTTAAATCTGAAGTTGCAAAACGTCCACCATCTAAAGGCACTAAAGGTCTTAATTCTGGCGGAATAATTGGCACAACTTTTAAGATCATCCATTCTGGACGGTTTTCTCTATTTAAGTTAGACTCACGTAAAGCTTCTACAACTTGAAGACGCTTTAACGCTTCAGTTTTACGTTGTTTAGACGTTTCTGTGTTTGCTTTGTGACGTAATTCAAAAGATAAAGAATCTAAATCTATACGTGCTAATAAATCGATTAAACACTCAGCACCCATTTTAGCTATAAACTTGTTAGGATCTGAATCTTCTAAATAATTATTATCTTGAGGAAGTTCTTCTAAAATATTTAGATATTCTTCTTCAGTAAGGAAATCCATTTTTTGAATTGGCTCTCCTTCAGCATTTTTAGCATTACCTGCTTGTATTACTACATAACGTTCGTAGTAAATAATCATATCTAATTTCTTAGATGGTAATCCTAATAAATAACCTATTTTATTTGGTAAAGAACGGAAATACCAGATATGAGCAACAGGTACCACTAAATTAATGTGACCTACTCTATCTCTACGTACTTTCTTTTCTGTTACTTCTACACCACAACGGTCACAAACAATACCTTTATAGCGAATTCTTTTATATTTACCACAAGCACATTCGTAGTCTTTTACAGGACCAAAAATACGCTCACAGAATAAACCATCTCTTTCTGGTTTATGTGTACGATAATTAATAGTTTCTGGCTTTAAAACCTCACCTCTAGACTCTGCTAAAATAGACTCTGGTGATGCTAAACCAATTGAGATTTTGTTGAATCTCTGTACTGTATTCTTATCTTGCTTTCTTGCCATTTCTTTATAGTTTTCAGTATTCAGTATTCAGTCGCAGTAGTTATTGCTGACTGAACACTGTAAACTATTTTTTACTCCTCTAATCTAATGTCTAATGCTAGTCCTTTCAATTCGTGCATAAGTACGTTGAAAGATTCTGGTAATCCTGGATCTGGCATTGGTTCACCTTTTACGATTGCTTCGTAAGTTTTAGCTCTACCGACAACATCATCAGATTTTACTGTTAAGATTTCTCTTAATGTTGCAGATGCTCCATAAGCCTCTAGTGCCCATACTTCCATCTCTCCAAAACGCTGACCACCAAATTGTGCTTTACCACCTAATGGTTGTTGTGTAATTAATGAGTATGGTCCTATAGAACGCGCGTGCATCTTATCGTCTACCATATGCCCTAACTTAAGCATGTAGATTACACCAACTGTTGCTGGCTGATCGAAACGTTCTCCTGTTCCACCATCGTATAAATATGTATGACCATATCTAGGTATTCCAGCTTCGTCTGTTAATTCGTTAATTTGTTCAATAGTTGCTCCATCAAAAATTGGTGTTGCATAAGTACGACCTAGATCTTGTCCAGCCCATCCTAATACAGTTTCATATATCTGTCCGATGTTCATACGAGATGGTACACCTAATGGATTTAATACGATATCTACAGGAGTTCCATCTTCTAAGAAAGGCATATCTTCTTGACGTACAATACGTGCAACAATACCTTTATTTCCGTGACGTCCTGCCATTTTATCACCAACTTTAAGTTTACGTTTCTTAGCGATGTAAACTTTAGCTAATTTAATGATACCTGCTGGTAATTCATCTCCTACAGAAATTGTAAACTTCTCACGACGTAAAGAACCTTGTAAGTCATTTTCCTTAATCTTGTAGTTGTGAATTAAATCTGCAACTAATTTATTTGTATGGTCATCTGTTGTCCATGTACCACCAGTTAAGTGAGTATATTCATCAACAGCATTTAGCATTTTTAAAGTGAATTTTTTACCTTTTGGTAAAACTTCTTCTCCTAAATCGTTAAAGATACCTTGTGATGTTTTACCATTAACTATAGTGAAAAGTTTTTCTACTAAAACAGCTTGTAAATCATCGAACTTAGCATTATAAATACCTTCTAATTTAGAGATATCTTCTTTATCTTGAGCTCTTTTACGCTTATCTTTAATTGCACGAGCAAATAACTTTTTGTTAATTACTACACCATGTAATGATGGAGATGCTTTTAAAGAAGCATCTTTTACATCACCTGCTTTGTCTCCAAAGATAGCACGTAATAACTTTTCTTCTGGTGTAGGATCACTTTCTCCTTTTGGAGTAATTTTACCAATAAGTATATCTCCAGGTTTAACCTCTGCACCAATACGAATCATTCCATTCTCATCAAGATCTTTAGTAGCCTCTTCTGAAACGTTAGGAATATCGTTAGTTAATTCTTCGTTACCTAATTTTGTATCTCTTACGTCTAAAGAATACTCATCTATATGTATAGAAGTGAATATATCTTCACGAACTACTTTTTCAGAAATTACAATTGCATCCTCAAAGTTATACCCTTTCCAAGGCATAAAGGCTACTTTCATATTTCTTCCTAAAGCTAATTCTCCTTTTTGAGTTGCATAACCTTCAGATAAAACTTGACCTTTTTTAACTTTATCACCTTTCTTAACGATTGGCTTTAAGTTAATTGAAGTTCCTTGGTTTGTTTTTCTGAATTTTACTAAAGGATAAGATTTTGTATCACTTTCAAAACTTACTTTAGCTTCATCATCGGTACGTTCGTACTTAATAATAATCTCGTTAGCATCAACATATTCTACAACACCTTCTCCAGCTGCATTAATTAATACACGAGAATCTGATGCAACTTGTCTTTCTAATCCTGTTCCAACAATTGGTGCTTGCGGACGTAATAATGGAACTGCTTGACGCATCATGTTAGATCCCATTAATGCACGGTTGGCATCATCATGTTCTAAGAAAGGAATTAAAGATGCTGATATAGAAGTAATTTGATTTGGTGCTACATCTGTATAATTTACAGCTGTAGGTTCAATTACAGGAAAATCTCCTTCTTGTCTTGCAATAACCTTATCATCAAGAATCTTACCATCGTCATCTACCTTAACAGTAGCTTGGGCAATCATCATATTTTCTTCTTCCTCTGCACTTAAATATACAGGAGTATTTTTTATATCTACAACACCATCTGTTACTTTTCTGTAAGGCGTTTCTAAGAATCCCATAGAATTCACTTTCGCGTATACAGCTAATGATGAAATTAATCCAATGTTTGGACCTTCAGGAGTTTCAATAGGACATAAACGTCCGTAGTGTGTATAGTGAACATCACGTACTTCGAAACCTGCTCTTTCTCTTGATAAACCACCTGGTCCTAATGCTGATAGACGACGCTTGTGCGTAATCTCTGCAAGAGGATTCGTTTGATCCATAAATTGAGATAATTGGTTTGTACCAAAGAATGAATTAATAACAGACGATAACGTCTTAGCATTAATTAAATCTATAGGTGTAAAGACTTCGTTATCACGAACGTTCATACGTTCACGAATAGTACGAGCCATACGTGCTAAACCAACACCAAACTGAGAAGATAATTGCTCACCTACTGTACGAACACGACGGTTAGATAAGTGATCGATATCATCAATCTCTGCCTTAGAATTTATTAACTCAATTAAATATTTTATAATAGTTATAATATCTTCTTTGGTAAGCACTTGCTTATCCATACCAATATCTAACTGTAATTTTTTGTTCATTCTATAACGCCCTACTTCTCCTAAAGAGTAACGTTGATCACTAAAGAATAATTTATCTATAATACCACGTGCTGTCTCCTCATCTGGCGGCTCAGCATTACGTAATTGTCTATAGATATGTTCTACTGCTTCTTTCTCCGAGTTAGTTGGATCCTTTTGAAGCGTATTATGTATAATTGCGTAATCACCTTGTTGTGCACTTTCTTTATGTAAAAGAATAGTTTTTACACCAACTTCAATGATTTCTTCAATATTATCTTTATCTAATTCTGTATCACGATCAAGCACAATTTCGTTACGCTCAATAGATACTACTTCACCAGTATCTTCATCAACGAAATCTTCATGCCATGTATTTAATACACGTGCAGCAAGCTTACGACCTAATATTTTCTTTAGTCCAGATTTTGATACTTTAACCTCTTCGGCTAAATCGAAAATCTCTAAAATGTCTTTATCTCTTTCAAAACCGATGGCTCTGAATAGAGTAGTAACAGGTAATTTTTTCTTTCTATCGATATACGCATACATCACTTGATTGATATCTGTAGCGAATTCAATCCAAGATCCTTTAAAAGGAATTACTCTTGCTGAATATAATTTTGTTCCATTTGCATGGAAAGATTGTCCGAAGAATACACCTGGAGATCTATGTAATTGAGATACTACAACACGTTCTGCACCATTGATACAAAAAGTACCGGAAGGTGTCATGTAAGGTATTGTTCCTAAATACACATCTTGAACAATGGTCTCGAAATCCTCATGTTCAGGGTCTGTACAGTAAAGTTTTAACCTTGCTTTTAATGGAACGCTATATGTAAGTCCTCTCTCTATACACTCATCAATAGCATATCTTGGTGGATCGACAAAGTAATCTAAGAATTCTAAAACGAATTGATTACGAGTATCTGTGATTGGAAAGTTCTCCATGAAGGTGTTATACAATCCTTCATTACCTCTTTCTTCAGATTTTGTTTCAAGTTGGAAAAAATCCTGGAAGGATTTTATTTGGATATCCATAAAATCTGGATATTCGGTTCTATTTACAATAGACGAGAAATTTAATCTTTCAGCTTGTGTTACTAACATCAATGGACGAAATTTTGATTAAAAAAAAATACTTGTATATAGGTACTACCTATATACGACAAATGGTCTAGGTCGTTGAGAGTATTCTCAAGACCTAAACCTTTGTAAAAATTATTGGTAATACTTACTTAAGTTCTACCTCTGCTCCTGCCTCTTCTAATTGAGTTTTAAGAGCTTCTGCTTCATCTTTAGTAACACCTTCTTTGATTGCACTTGGTGCATCATCAACTAAACCTTTAGCTTCTTTTAATCCTAATCCAGTTAATTCCTTAACTAATTTTACAACAGCTAACTTAGCGCCACCTGCTGCTTTTAAGATTACATCAAATTCAGTTTGAGCTTCAGCTTCGTCTCCTCCACCTGCAGCTGGTCCTGCCATTGCTACTGCAGCAGCAGCAGGCTCGATACCGTATTCATCTTTTAATATAGTTGCTAACTCATTTACTTCTTTAACTGTAAGGTTAACTAACTGTTCTGCGAAATCCTTTAAATCTGCCATTTTGTGATAATTTTTTAATTTTTAATATTTAAGTGTAAAGTGCGTACTATTTAAATTATCCCTCTTTTTGAGATAATGTTTTAAGAATCCCAGAAAGTATTTGTCCACTAGATTTAAGTGCAGAAATAACATTCTTAGCAGGAGATTGTAATAATCCAATAATATCTCCTATTAATTCTTCTTTAGATTTGATATCAACTAACATATCTAGTTGATCATCTCCGATGTATACTGTTTCCTCAATAAAAGCTCCTTTTAATAAAGGCTTTTCTGATTTCTTACGGAAAGCTTTAATAACTTTCGCTGGAGCATTTCCAGTTTCAGAATACATTACTGATGTATTACCTTTAAGCGTTGATGGTAGGTCTCCAAACTCTCTGTCTGAAGCTTCCATTGCTTTTTCAAGTAATGTATTTTTTACAACTGCTAATTTTACGTTTGCTTTAAAACAAGCACGACGTAAATCTGAAGTAGTTCCTGCATTTAAGCCTGATATATCAGCTAAATATATATTAGCATTATCGGCTAATTGTGCAGTTAATTCTTCAATAACTTGTGATTTTTCTTCTCTTGTCATAATAAAAGTTATTTAACTACTAACCGATTTTTGTATCAACTGCAATACTAGGGCTCATTGTAGAAGACATAAAAATGCTTTTTACATAAATTCCTTTTGAAGAAGTTGGCTTCAGTTTCATTAATGTTGTTAATAATTCGTTTGCGTTATCTAAAATCTTATCAGCACTAAAAGATGCTTTTCCGATTGAAGCGTGAACAATACCAGTTTTATCAACTTTAAAGTCAATCTTACCAGCTTTTACTTCTGTAACAGCTTTTGCAACATCCATAGTTACTGTACCTGTTTTTGGATTAGGCATTAAACCACGAGGACCTAATACACGTCCTAAAGGACCTAACTTACCCATAACACTTGGCATAGTAATGATTACGTCTACGTCTGTCCAACCACCTTTAATTTTATCAAGGTACTCATCTAAACCAACGAAATCTGCACCAGCTTCTTTTGCTTCTGCTTCTTTGTCTGGAGTTACTAATGCTAATACTTTAACGTCTTTACCTGTACCATGTGGAAGAGATACAACACCTCTAACCATTTGGTTTGCTTTTCTAGGATCTACTCCTAAACGCACAGCTAAATCGACTGAAGCATCAAACTTAGTGTTACTAATTTCTTTTATAAGTGTTGAAGCTTCTTGTAAAGAATATACTTTATCCTTTTCTAGCTTTGCAACAGCCTCTTTACGTTTCTTTGTTAATTTTGCCATTTTAAAATCTTTTTAGGTTAATTAGGTGCTTCACCACCTTTAACAGTTATACCCATAGATCTTGCAGTACCTGCGATCATTTTCATTGCTGAACCGATTTCAAAGGCATTTAAATCTACCATTTTGTCTTCCGCAATTGCTTTTATCTGATCCCAAGTTACCTTAGCTACTTTACGTACATGAGGTTCACCTGATCCTTTTTTCACTTTGGCCGCTTCTAATAATTGTACTGCAGCTGGAGGAGTTTTGATTACAAAATCAAATGATTTGTCTTTGTAAACAGAAATCACAACTGGTAAAACTTTACCAGCTTTATCTTGGGTTCTAGCATTAAACTGCTTACAGAATTCCATGATATTAACACCAGCAGCACCTAAAGCGGGTCCAACCGGTGGCGACGGATTCGCTGCACCTCCCCTTACTTGTAATTTGACTACTTTGCCTAATTCTTTTGCCATTTTAAATAATTTAGTTTTGTCTTAAATCTATTTTGAAGCTGATTTAACACTTTCTTTATTGTAACAATTATTAAATTTTTTCTACTTGCATATAACTTAACTCTAATGGTGTCTTTCTTCCGAAAATCTTAACCATTACTTCAAGCTTACGTTTTTCTTCATTAATATTTTCGATTGTTCCATCAAAACCATTAAAAGGTCCATCTATAACTTTTACCGTTTCTCCTTTTGTGAATGGTATAGCAACACTAGAATCCATGTCTACAGATAATTCATCTACTTTACCTAACATTCTATTAACTTCAGATTGTCTTAAAGGCAAAGGGTCTCCTCCTTTTGTAGCTCCTAAGAAACCTATTACATTAGTTATTGATCTAATGATATGTGGCACTTCTCCTGTAAGGTTAGCCTTTATCATAATATAACCACTGAAATAAACTTTTTCTTTAGTTACTTTTTTTCCGTTTCTAATTTGAATTACGTTTTCTGTAGGAACCAATACTTGCTCAACATAATCTTGTAAACCTAAACGAGCTATTTCATTCTCGATATAAGTTTTAATCTTATTTTCTTGACCACTTACCGCTCTTACAACGTACCACTTTTTTTCTCCTACTTCAGCCATAACTTTATATTAACTAATTAATTTAAAGTATTCGCTAATAACTTTGCTAAAAACAGTATCAACTCCCCAAATTGCTAAAGAGAATATAATTGAAAATACAGCAACTAATATTGTTAACTTTTGTACTTCTGGCCAAGGCGTCCAAGTTACATTGTTTTTCAACTCACCGAATGATTCTTTTATATAATTTACTATTCCAGCCATTTAAATCTTTATTTAACGAAATATGTATTACTACATTTCTCTAATTCATTTTGAGAAACAAGGCTATTAATAACCTTAATTACTATAAGCACGGGCGGAGAGACTCGAACTCCCGACACCTGGTTTTGGAGACCAGTGCTCTACCAACTGAGCTACGCCCGTAAATATAAGTTAAGGTGTCACGAAAACGAGACACCTTAACTTAATATCTATAAGACTATATTAGTCTAAAATTTCAGTTACCTGACCAGCTCCTACTGTTCTACCACCTTCACGGATAGCAAAACGAAGACCGATACTCAAAGCAATTGCTTGAATTAACTCAACGTGAATTGTTAAGTTATCTCCAGGCATAACCATCTCTACTCCTTCTGGTAATGCAATGTTCCCTGTTACATCCGTTGTACGAACGTAAAACTGAGGACGGTAATTATTATGGAATGGAGTGTGACGCCCACCTTCTTCTTTTTTAAGGATATAAACCTCAGCTTTAAATTTAGCATGTGGAGTTACAGAACCTGGCTTACAGATTACCATACCTCTAGAGATTTGAGACTTCTCAATACCTCTTAATAAAATACCTGCATTATCTCCAGCTTCACCTCTATCTAATATTTGACGGAACATTTCAATTCCAGTAACAGTAGATGTTAATTTCTCTGCACCCATACCGATAATTTCAACAGCATCACCTGTATTAGCAACACCTGTTTCGATACGACCTGTTGCTACAGTTCCACGACCAGTAATTGAGAATACATCTTCAATAGGCATTAAGAAAGGCTTATCAACTTCTCTTAATGGCTCTTCAATCCAAGCATCAACTTGTGCCATTAATTCCAAAACAGTATCAACCCACTTTTGCTCACCGTTAAGCGCACCTAAAGCAGAACCAGATACTACAGGTCCATTATCACCATCATACTCATAGAATGATAACAATTCACGAACTTCCATGTCAACTAACTCTAAAAGCTCTTCATCATCAACCATATCCACTTTATTTAAGAATACTACCATTCTTGGGATACCTACTTGACGACCTAATAAGATATGCTCACGAGTTTGTGGCATTGGTCCATCTGTTGCAGCAACTACTAATATAGCTCCATCCATTTGTGCAGCACCCGTAACCATGTTCTTAACATAATCGGCGTGACCTGGACAATCTACGTGTGCGTAGTGACGATTCTCTGTTGCATATTCTACGTGTGAAGTATTAATTGTAATACCTCTCTCTTTCTCCTCTGGAGCGTTGTCAATTTGATCAAATGATAATGCATTTGAGAAACCTGCATCAGCTAATACTTTAGTAATAGCAGCAGTTAAAGTTGTTTTACCGTGATCTACGTGTCCAATTGTACCAATGTTTAAATGTGGTTTTGAACGATCGAAAGTTGCCTTTGCCATGTTTTAAATAATTTTAATCTTAGTTATATAATAATATTTGTATTCTGTTTTTTGTCTTTTAATAAATTGAGCCAATGACGGGAATTGAACCCGTGACCTCTTCCTTACCAAGGAAACGCTCTACCTCTGAGCTACACCGGCTTAAATATTAGAGCGAGAGACCAGGTTCGAACTGGCGACATTCAGCTTGGAAGGCTGACGCTCTACCAACTGAGCTACTCTCGCAATTATTTAATAATTCTTTGTTTAAAACTTACTTTTTCTTGGTAAAAAAAGTGGGGAGAATAGGATTCGAACCTATGAAGACGTAGTCAGCAGATTTACAGTCTGCCCTCGTTGGCCGCTTGAGTATCTCCCCAATCTTAAACTTATCAATACTTTTAAAGAACTTTTAAAAAAAGTTTTTACACTTCTTTTATTTTGAGCCGATGGAGGGACTCGAACCCACGACCTGCTGATTACAAATCAGCTGCTCTAGCCAGCTGAGCTACATCGGCTTTTAATACCTTTTTTTCGTAAAAAAAAGTCCGCTATTTCTAACGGACTGCAAATGTATATATTTATTTAGATATTCGAAAACATTTTTTATAAATTTTTTTATAAATGTGCTCTTAATTTCTCTTTTCGCTTTTTTAACTGCCTTTCTAACGATGCAATTGCGATATCAGCGCCTTCTTCGAAGGATTTACATTGTTTTTTTACAACAAAACTATCTCCAGGAACACTAACTCGTGCTTCGAAAACTTTATTTTCTTTACCACTTGTGTTTTCTACCTTCAAAAACACGTCGGATTTTATGACTTTATCAAAATAGGTATCTAACTTATTCATTCGTTCTTGAACGAAGTTTAATAATTCTGGATTTGCATTAAAATTTACTGCTTGAGTGTTTACTTTCATGTGGATATATTTATTTGCTTTTTAATTGACACATGTTGTTCGCTATTAATATTTGTAATGATAATAGAGTTTATAACATGCTCGATTCATAAGCGTTGTATTAAATAGGTTATACAATAGCTGTTATTTTTTACTTCTTGGATGTGCATTAGAATACACTTTCTTAAGTTCGGCTATACTATTGTGAGTATAAATTTGGGTTGCAGCCAAACTTGAGTGTCCTAAAAGCTCTTTAACAGCATTTAAATCTGCACCTTGATTTAATAAGTGGGTTGCAAATGAGTGCCGTAATATGTGTGGACTCTTTTTTACCTTATTAGATGCTAGACTAAAATACTCATTTATTATTCTGTAAACAAGAGTTTCGTAAATTTTAACTCCTTTTTTTGTTAAAAAAAGAGCTTGATTATCTTCGATTACACTTAACTCTTTTCGCTTTAGTATATAAGCTTGTATTGTTTGTATTACAGATTGCAATAAGGGCACGTAGCGTTCTTTGTTTCGCTTACCTAATACTTTTAAGGTTCTGTTACCAAAGTCTACATCTGATAGTTTTAAATTAACCAATTCTATTCTTCTAATTCCGGTGGAGTAGAATAATTCTATTATTAATTTATTTCTTACACCTTCGTAATCGTCTTCGTATTTTAAATCGTCTAATGCTATATTTATTTCGGCTTCAGAAAAAGGAACTTGTAATTTTTTACTAGTTTTTAAAGCTTTATGTTTTGATAGTGGGTTTATTTCTATGTCTCCTATTTTTAATAAGAATTTATAATAGGAATTTAATGCTGAAACTTTTCGATTAATACTTCGGTTTGAAATTTTAGATTCTACTAGCTGTACAATCCAATTTCTAATTTGAGAGTAGTTTACTTTGTCTAATTGTGAATCGTCGAATTCTTTGATTAAAAAAGATTGAAAGGCATTAATATCGTTTGTGTATGCTTTTACAGTAAGCTCGGAATAGTTTCGCTCTAGTTGAAGATAATCTGTAAATGCTTTTATAGACATGATTGTTATTTGACTTTAAATATAAAAAATTAGCACGTATTGCCGCGTTAAGGATTGTAGTGCCATCCTTTTTTATTCTTCTTAAAAAAGATATAACGGAAAGCCTGACCAAGATCTACATTTTTCTTGTAGGTCTTGGTAACGCCCAATAAATTACTCTTTAAAGAGAGAAGCTCTTTTGCTTAGGTCTTGAATCATTTTTTCTTCGTCTTCGCTTTCTAACAAGACATTATATGTTTCCCAAAATTCTTTATTATAAGGTTTTGGTGAAAAAATATCCATGTCCCATTTGTTTTCAAGTTCTGCATCTATCTTATCGTGATCTAATACAATGTCTGAAAACAGAATTTCTTGTATTGTAAAATAATATCTTTCTTCTTTATTAAATTGTTCGGCAAATTGCTCGTCTTGTTTGTTTTTAGGTTTATAACCTACGTTAACGAGTTTTGGTGTTTCGTAATAAATGTAATTAGGGTACATTTTATCTTTATACTCCTTGTAGTTTATTACTAATTTATGATTGGTTTGCGTATCGAACAAGCGCTTGCTTCTGCTTTTTTGTTCTTTTGATGCTGCTACTAATTCGTATTCTACTTTTTTAATGGCAAAATTATCGTAGTAGATGTACAGCCAGCCTTTGGCTTGGTAGCCTTCGTTATAAATACCTTTGGTATCTAAACCTACGTATTCTTCGCCTTTTGTAATTTCAATTTTATATAGTTTACGTTCGTTATCTACTAAAATGGTGTCTAGTTTAAATTGATGATTCTTTAATATGTCTTCACCAAATAATGCTTTTTTACCGTCTACATTTCTAAACATGTTGAGTTTTCCTTGAAATATATTTTGAAGTCCGTTTACTCTGTTGTCATTCCACTTAATAGACTTTTCTAATAAAGCTGTTTTAACCTGACTTCTTCTTAAATTTTTAGGATTCGTTCTTACTGTAGAGTTCTGATTTAAGTAAGAAGCATAGGTAAACAAACTATCGATATCTCTTAGATCGTAACTTTTACGCATTTGATCTACGTTTATCTTTAGGTAATTTTTTGCTGGTACTGAGTAACCAGAATCATAAACCGAAATGGCGCTTTCTATAAGCCATTTAAATTCTTTTTTATTACGTTCTTTATGTCTTAAAAAACCTTTTTGAATGTATGAGGAATCTGGCATTGTTAGAGGCAATTCTTCAATTGCTTTTAATACAATATCATTTCCCGTTTTTGGTCTGATTTCTGCCTCTAACACAACCTCATCTAGAGATGCAACTGCTTCTACTAAGTATATTGGTTCTGAAGCGTCGTACAGATCTAATGGGATTTTTTCTGTTGAAAATCCAATAGATGAAACCACTAAAGTATCTGATACGTTCTCTTTTGGAATACGAAGTGCAAATTTCCCATCTGCATTTGTTATTGTTCCTATTGCTGTGCTTTTAATATAAACACTTGCACTTTCTATAGGTGTGTCGCTAAAAAAATCTACTACTTGATTATTGATTTCTTTTTGCGCGAACGCAATTGTGCTGAATAAAAAGAATAACAGACATAAGATTTGATTTGGGTATTTCATTTTTAAAAAAAGTTGATATTTATAATTTGACCTCTTATCAATAACGAAAACAATGTTACATTATTGAAATGAACTTGGTAAAAGTAATATTTCTTTTCTAAACCTTAATCTCTTTCTATAAACTATAAAATTCTTGCTTTACTGAGTTTAGCTCAGCACAAATAGCAAGAATCTTATATTTTACTGTAAGGATATTTACCTTTATATCAATTACCATTTTAGCAAATTGAAAAACAATTTTCGCTAAAACAATAATTTAATTAATGCTTTACAGCCGGTTTATATTCCTTTTTATCAATTACCATTTTAGCGATAATCTCTCTTAAGATTTCTGAAGTTCCTCCACCAATAGGTCCTAGTCTACTATCACGCAATAAACGTGCCATTGGATATTCTTCCATATAACCATAGCCTCCTAACATTTGAAGACATTGATAAATAACATCGTCTGCCATTTTTGTAGAACGCAGTTTTGAAATGGTAGCTTCTTTTACAACATACTCATCTTTATCTAATCTTGCTGCTACTGTATAATTAAACTCTTTACACACTTCCATGTCTGCATAGCAATCTGCCATTGTATGACGTAAAGCCTGGAATTTGTCTATAGTTTTGCCAAAAGCTTGGCGTTCTCCCATATATTTTACGGCATATTCTAGTGCAAATTCCGCTCTAGCATGCGAATTGATTCCCATAATTAAACGTTCGAAAGCAAAATGCTGCATAATGTATGGAAACCCTTTTCCTTCTTCTCCCATTAAATGGCTTGCAGGAATGGTTACATTATCGAATGCAATTTCTCCTGTATCACTAGCTCTCCAACCTAATTTATCTAATTTTGTTGCGCTAACACCTTTAGTGTCTCTATCTACAATAAACATACTAATACCTTTATTACCAAGTTCTGGACTTGTTTTGGCAGCTACTACAATATAATCGCTATATACACCATTTGTAATAAATGTTTTAGATCCGTTTAACACGTAAGTATCTCCCTTTTTAACAGCAGTTGTTCGCATTCCTGCAACATCACTACCTCCAAAAGGTTCGGTTACTGCCATTGCACCAATCATTTCACCTGTTATACTTTTGGTTAAATATTTTTGTTTTACTTCTTCACTTCCTTCTGCATTTACATGTGTCATTGCTAAGTAAGCATGTGCCCACATTGCAGCAGCAAAACCACCAGAATTCACTTTTTGAAGTTCTTCTAAAAATATAACGGTATAAAACAGATCTAAATCCATTCCTCCATAAGCTTCTGGATATGCTATCCCGAAAAAGCCCATTTCTCCAAATTTTTCCCAAATAAAACGTTCTATGTGTCCAGTTTTTTCCCACTTATCTATATGTGGAACAACTTCTTTTTGTAAGAAATCTGATAAACTTTCTCTAAATAAATTATGTTCTTCGGTGAAGTATCTACTATCCATTTTATTATATTCTAATTAAGCTGTAAATATAACTTAATTATCTCTATTTTTTTTACCGGAAAGTCTTTAACTTTTGTTAATTCCTCAATATTTTCAAAGCCTTCGTGAAGAGTTCTATATTCAATAATATTATGGGCAATTTCGTAATCTATAAATCTAGCTGTTACCAATTCTGATTTAGAAGCTGTGTTTAAATTAATTTTACTGATTGCTTTTGGTGTTTTTAAACTAAAAGATTTTTTAAGTTCTTCTATCGTTTCAGGTTTTAAACCATAGACTTCGTTTAATTCTATTAATGAAACAAAACCATTTTGTTTTGTACGGTATTTTATTATACGCTCTGAATACGCTTCACCTATTCCATAAACCTTTTGAAGCTGCATTGCTGTTGCGACGTTTAAATCTATCTTCTCAGCTTCCGTCTTAGGTTTACTAGTATTAAAAGACTTTGTGTATTGTTTTTTAGGCTTTGGATTTGTTACCCAATCTGGAAATTTAAAATATGGTGAGATTTTATTAAAGACAGAATCTGAAACTTTTGTGACTTGTTGGAACTGTTTTGCTGAATTCACCCATTGGTTTTTAGCTCGAAATTTTGAAAGCCTATCAATTTCTTCATTTGTCATACCCAAGGTATAGCCTTTATAATCTGTAATAAAGTTTGGATTGAAAGGGTAGATTTTTGGTTTACGTTTTTCAACTTCAACCAATTTTAGTGAATCTATTTCTGCTTGAAATAATTGTAACGCTTTTAAGTCAACGCTTATTTCTTCCGAAGAAAAACTAACATATGCATAAACACATTGAAAGGTAACGATAAGTAATAGTAATAAAAAAATCCCATTTCGTTGTTGCTTAGTGAACTTGAAATGGGATCTTATATTTTTCATATTAATACTATATGTTATTCTTTATTAGCTTTAATGGCAGTCGTATACTTTAGAAGCTCTTCCTTTACTTTAGGTGCAAGAAGTACCAGACCAATCATGTTTGGAACCATCATTGCAAATACCATAGCATCTGAGAAACCAATTACAGAACCTAAACTTGCTGCTGCTCCAATAACTACAAATACACAAAAGATAACTTTATAAGTGTACTCTGCTTTTTTAGTACGTCCGAATAGGTAAGACCATCCTTGGTAACCATAGTAAGACCATGATATCATTGAACTGAATGCAAATAAAACAACTGCTACAGTTAATACATATGGAAACCATGAGATTGAAGATTCGAATGCACTAGACGTTAATAATATTGCTTGAGCATCACTTCCTGGAGGATTAGATGGATCTACAAAACCAGTAATAATTAATACTAAAGCCGTCATTGTACAAACAACAACTGTATCTATGAAAGGTTCTAATAATGCTACTAAACCTTCACTTGCTGCATATTTTGTTTTTACTGCTGCGTGCGCTATAGAAGCCGAACCAATACCTGCTTCGTTTGAGAACGCTGCACGTCTAAATCCTTGTACTAATACACCTACTACACCACCAGCAATTCCTTCTGGGCTAAATGCTCCATCCCAAATTGCAAGAAAAGCTGATCCAATCATATCTGATTTAGAAATGATTACGAATAATGATGCTGCTACATAAATAGCAACCATAAACGGTACAATTTTATCTGTAACACTAGCTATTTTTTTAATACCTCCAATAATAACGATACCAACTAAAATAGCCATAACAAGACCAAATGCCCAACCATAACCATGTAGGAAAGATTGCTCTCCTCCAGTAATATTTTCTACTAATTGAAATGCTTGATTAACTTGGAACATGTTTCCACCTCCAAAAGAACCACCAATAACAAATATTGCAAACAATACTGCTAGCACTTTACCTAAACCACCAAGACCTTTAGATTTTAGTCCTTTAGTTAAGTAGTACATTGGTCCACCGTAAACAGTACCATCTGCTTCTATATCTCTGTATTTTACACCTAAAGTACATTCTACAAATTTTGAAGCCATACCTAAAAATCCAGCTACAATCATCCAAAACGTTGCTCCTGCTCCACCAATTGAAACAGCAATGGCAACACCTGCTATGTTTCCTAGACCTACAGTTGCTGATAAAGCTGCTGTTAATGCTTGGAAATGACTAACCTCTCCTTCATGATTTTCAATCTTAATGGTTTCAATAGAATCTCCACCTGGAGTTGAATCTCCAGCCACATGTAGATCCTGCACACTTTTATCATCTGCACCATCTAAATGATCGTATTTACCTCTAACAATATTTACTGAAGTAAAAAATCCTCTAAAGTTTATAAATTTAAAGTAAAAGGTAAAATATAAAGCTCCAAGGATTAAAGGAAATAAAACCCAAAATATTTTTACGCCTCCTCCAAAATCTATTCTATAAAATATTATATCTACAAACCAACCTGTAGCGCTTCCAAAGGCATTATCGATTTTTTGATCGATACCTATTTCTGTAGCATCTTGAGCCAAAGATAATAGTGGTAAAATTAATGAGAAAATTGAAAGAAGATACTTCTTCATAATGTGTTTTTAGTTAGTTAGTTTTTAGTTTAAGAACAGCAAGATGCAAAAAAATGCTGAGTTTATAAAATGGTAGTCGTTAAAATATTAACACTAATCTAAATCGTAGATAGAATTAAGCTCTTGTATTTGCTCTGGTCTTCCAAGAACAATAACCTTAGAATGTGGTACTAATTTTGTTTCGGCTTCTGGATTTACAATGTATTCTCCATCGCTTCCTTTAAAACCAATAACTGTACAACCAGTTTTGTTTCTCAAATCTAAATCCTTAATAGTCTGCACTTTATTAGACGTGTTATAGAGTTTATCTACATCTATTTCTTCAATATTTACATTTTCGTTTCCACCTACAGCTAGATTATCTATAAACTCGATTAAATCTGGAACTACAACTAAAGACGCCATGTGATCTCCACCAATTCTATCTGGTGAAATAACATTATTTGCGCCTGCTAATTTTAATTTTTGATAAGAGGTTTCACGAGAAGCACGACTAATTATGCATGCATTTTTATTTATTTGCCTCGCAGAAAGCACCACAAATAGATTATCTGCATCACTTGGCAAAGCCGAAATTAGTGTACCTGCTCTTTCTAAACCTGCTTGTAAAAGTATTTCATCTTCGTTAGCATTACCAAATACCATTGGTATTGTTTCACTCTGGAACTTCTCTATAATATCTTTATTTTTCTCTATAATTACAAATGGCTTTTTATAAGACATTAATTTTTTAGCCGCCTGTTTTCCATTACGTCCAAATCCACAGATAATAGTGTGATTTTTGAAACTATCAATTTTCTTTTGCATCTTTTTCTTTTTTAGCTCATCGAAGTTATTTCTACTAATAATATACTCGGTAATAATAGAAAGTGCGTAACCTACTATTACAACACTAGATAAAATTAAAAATACAGTAAATATTTTGGAGCTATCATCCAGCGGTTGCACCTCTCCAAAACCTACGGTTGTAATAGTAATAACCGTCATGTAAATAGCATCTACCCAAGAGTATCCTGAGATCATTTTAAATCCTAGGACACCTGTTAATAATACAAATATTAATAGCGCAATGGCTAAATATATTTTTGTTCTAAAAAATTTAAGTAGTGAATTCACCATTTTTTTACAAGTCGAAAACTGAGGATCTTTTAGTATATACGATATCTTTTATTCGCATCCAGAAAGCCATAAATAAATATAAAGCAAAACCGAAACCAACAGTTATAAATGTTAAATACATAAAAGAGGTACGTACAATTTTTGCACGAATACCTAACCTATCTGCTATTCGCTGACAAACATGATAACCATGCTTTTGAAAAAACAACAATGTATTTCGTGCTATTTGCATAGTGCAAGGTAATAAAACCTTTTCTATTTTAATTCTAAATTAGTTTGATATTTTATTAAGCAACTGATTCCCAATAGCACATTGCAAACATTTATTTTTATTACAATACTCTGTTTTAAGCTGAATTAAAGCTTGAGAGTCTAATGCAGATTTAGAAACCTTTTTTAAGCTATTAAATTTATTGACAATGCTATTTTTTTCTGAAGTTATTTGCTGAAGCAATTGCACAATGTCATCGTCTATAGATTTACCTAATTGTTTAGCATAGCTAAATTTTATAGGAATAATAGTATTGATTAACAGCAAATCTATAAAGGATTTTGTTAATCTCTTTTTTGATGATTTAGATACTTTACTAAAAGTATAGTGTGTTTCCCAAAAAACAGAAGTTTCTACAGAAAACAACTTATAGAAATCCTCTAAGGTTTTAGCTTCTATTATTTTTGAAAACACATTTTGATGTAAATAATACATATTCGCTAATTGTGATAAACGAATGGTTGGGAAATTTGGCGGTCGTAATCTAAAAAAATGCAGAGGTGTTACGTTTTTAGAAGACAAACTAAATTTTTGTTTTAAAAACTGATATTCTTTTTCTAGTGCTATAAAGTATGGTTCTTGGCAATCTTCTTTTAGTAATTCTGCTTGCCCAAATAATAAGGCTTCTAAACTTAGTAGTTTAGATTGCTGTTTTCTTATTATCGAAAAATCGAAAGAATTAGCAATACTAGCAAAAGCTTCACCATTTACTTTTAGCCCAAAGTTTTTAGATAACATTTTAAATAAAACAGCTTCCCAGTTATTAGTACTTTGTTCTAATACAATTGTAATATCGTTTGCTTTGCGCTCTAACCGTTCAAAATACAAACGCTCTAACCAATTAGAAATAGTAAATTCTGGAATTGATGCAAAATCGTTTTCACAATTCATCCACTTTTGAGTATTACTGAATAATTTCTGGTAGTTATTTAGTGCTTCTTTTGTTACGTAGTGTTTTAATTCTAGTGTTGGTATTTCTGTATTGTCTTTTCTAAATATTTCGGTGTCATGTTCCCAAACTACATGCATAATTACATTGTCGTAATTACTATCTGTTTCATGGTTATGTAAATACCAATCGCTAGATTTTATATGAATTTCTAAATTTCCTGCCCAAATCTGGCTTCCTATTTTTAATTGTGCATTAAAAAAGTCTGGTCCAGCGTTATGGTTATGCTCTCCTACGTTTATTAACGCAACCAATTCATCTTTTGTGGTTTTAAGATTAGTAGTCTCTAATTTTTTATGTTTCCAGAGGTAATGGAGAAAATCTTCTTGCATGTTTTAAATGTACGTATTTACTTAAACATTAAACTTTACTTTATAAAAAAATAGTCGAACTTCGTTTAATCCTGGAGTTTTTTTGGGAGTACAAAACATAACCACAACTCTAACACTAGATTCTGCATTAGTTATATTGATTGAGTTTATCTTATATTAAGGATTTGAACAACATTTGGCAGAAACCTAATACAATGAAAATAGAATATAACGAATCAGAAAACACAATTGAAATTAAAGATGGACTTAAAAATCAATATCTGATATTAAAGATTTTAATGATATTGAATTTAGCAAACGCTTTAACCCGTTTAATTGGACAGAATAAAACGGGATATGGAATAATTGAATATTTTTGGATTGCGATAGGAATTGTTTCTATAATTGCTCTCTATTTCTTTCTTTTCAAAAATTCCACAGCAGAGAAAATTAAAATCGGAGAAATTAAACGACTAAATGAAAAATCTGTATTTGGCAGAAAAAGATTCTCATTGGAATTAGATAACGGAAAAAAACGAATTTTAGGAAATTTCAAAAATGAATTTGAACTAGTTGAAATGCGTGAATTATTTACAAGAGTTGGAATTCCAAACTGATAAAAACGTTGCACAACAATCTATAAAAATAATTACTATTTTGGGCATAACGAAAGGTTGTCCCTCTTTTATTACGCCTGATTTTCCCTCAGAAAAATCTTAGCACACAAACACAAAACATTTTACACACAACAACATTGATATTTGGTTAAATAATAAAGATGAAAAACAAAGAGGCTATCTGGAATATATGTAAGGAATGTAAAGGGCGTGGCAAAAAGAGACGAAAATTACGCAAAAAAGCACGACTCAACTATCAGGAGGCATTAAGATTATTTGAAAAAACAAATAGTGTTAAAAAAGCACCTGTTCGCCCAAAAGGAAGCTTATATTCATGTTTAAATTGTAAAGGATCTGGCTTAGTTGCATCTACTAGTCATCCTGTAGCAGATACAGAAAACCATCCTCATGTTGCTATTATTGGTGGTGGTATTGGAGGAGTAGCTTTAGCTGTAGCTTGTTTACATCGTGGCATTCCTTTTACTCTTTATGAGCGCGATAATAACTTCGAAGCACGATCTCAAGGTTACGGCCTCACCTTACAACAAGCCAGTAAAGCTATTAAAGGATTAGGTGTTTTTGCGCTAAAAGAAGGTGTAATTTCAACAAGACATGTGGTTCATACTACAGAAGGAAAAGTTATTGGTGAATGGGGAATGAGAAAGTGGATACAGTCTGGTGATAAAAAATCTTCGAAGCGCACAAATGTACATATTGCACGACAATCTTTACGTTTAGCGCTACTTGAACAACTCGGTGGACATAATATGGTAAATTGGGGACATCAATTAGTAGATTTTAAGGAGTCTAAAGGAGAAAGTGTTGATTTAAGTTTTAAAGTAGATGGGAAATTAAAAATCGCTAAGGCAGACCTTGTGGTTGGAGCCGATGGTATTCGAAGTACTGTAAGAAAATTGTTAATTGGTGAGGCTATTAACCCATTACGTTACCTAGATTGTATTGTAATATTAGGTATTTGTCCTTTAGATACTCTCGATGGACTTGATAGTCCTTTGCTAGACTCGGAAACGGTATTTCAAACCGCTAATGGTAATGAGCGCATTTATATGATGCCTTATAACAATAACTCAATAATGTGGCAACTTAGTTTTCCAATAACAGAAAAGAAAGCAAAAGCGTTGAGTGCTATAGGACCTAAAGCTCTAAAAGAAGAAGCATCTAAAAGAACACAATGGCACGATCCCATTCCGCAAATTGTTGCAGCAACACTAGAAGCTCAAATTTCTGGTTATCCTGTATACGATCGAGAATTACTAGATATAGAATTATTAGATAAAGCTGGACCAGTAACTCTAATAGGAGATGCAGCTCATCCTATGAGCCCATTTAAAGGACAAGGTGCAAATCAGGCTTTGCTAGATGCGCTGGCATTGGCTCGAGGAATCTCAAGAGAATGTAGACCATTATCTCAATGGAGAAAAGCTGGAGTGAGGCAAAGCGTATTAACTACATTTGAATTAGAAATGCTAGAACGTAGTGCTTCTAAAGTAAAAGGTTCTGCAGAAGCTGCTAAGTTTCTACATTCTGAAATTGTACTTAAGGAAGGTGATGAACCTAGAGGAAGATGCTTAACGAAGAAAGACATATAATTCCCATTTAAATAGCTGTTTTCTTTAGCATTACAAACTTGACTTTGTCATTTTTTTCTACTAACTTCGTTTAACGTATGATATAAAACATTGAAACGATTTTATATCAACGAGACATTGTGTGTAATTAAAAACGAGCATGAATAAAATTATTATTATAGTATTGATTGGTTTAACAAGTCTTGTTGGCTATACACAAGAAGACTTTACAAATACTATAAAAACGCTATATGAAAACAAACAATATGACAAGATTATATCTGAATATTCTGGTAATGTAAAAAACTATTCAGCAAAAGCTGTTTATTATGTTGGAATGACATATTATAGCAAATCTGATTATAATAATTTCTTAAAATTAATAGACTTATCTATAAAAAAAGATAAAACAGATCCAGATACTTTTTTCAGCAAAGGTGTTTACTATAATTATAAAAGGAAGTTTTCTACTGCTATTAAATTATTAAAAAAAGCAATTAAATTAAACCCAAATGAAAGCAGTTATTTAGGTGCGCTTGGAAATTCATATTGCTTTTTAGGTAGGTCAGACAAAGCTCTTAGCCTTTATAAATCTGCAATAAAAAAAGAAAATCCTCCTGATTATATATTTACACAGATTCCTTTGGTTTATTTGATGAAAAATGACATAAAAAACGCAATCAAATCTTTTTATATTGCAAAGGATAATATCTCAAAAGATTCAGAATCTTATATTAATCTTATTAAAAATATTGCAAATCACGAACTGTTATCTAAGGAATACGACAAAGCACTAATTGCATTTAAAGAACTAAACGAATTACGCCCTAAAGGTTTTGGTTATTATTCTGAAATTATACAAGTTTATTATGCTAAAAAGGAATATAAAAAAGCTGAAACATATAAACAGAGATTATATGAAAACTACTCCAAAGACACATTAAATGTCTATCGAAAAAAATGGTTTTGCTTAGACAAATTCATTTGGAAAGACAAAAGAGTACATGCTATGGAATACTTTGCTGTAAAAGAAAATAAATATTTTTATAAGCATGTTTTTTATGTGTTAAACGAAAATGGAAAAGCTAAAATTACCATCCAGATGGAAAACGCACCCAATCCTGTTAAATCAGGCGAACCAAAATATAATCTTGGAATGGAAATCAATGGAACGCACACATCTTTACCATATAAATTTGATGAGAATTTTGACTATGATGAGTTAAAAAAAACGGTGATTCAAGTTCTTAACGAAAAGGTAAATGCCGATTTAAGCTCAAGAAGATGAAACAAAAAAAGCACAGTTTTAAAACTGTGCTTTTTGCTTTTTTATTATGAGATTCCTTTTTTTATTCTGTTAAAGCGATAAAGAGATTGCCACGTCCTTCGTCCTCGCAATGACGTTTACTCTATATAACCCATTTTACGCATCCAATCGTCGTTAAACATTTTACCTACATAACGTGAACCATGATCGTGAAACAATACAACAACAACATCGTCTTTAGTAAAGTGTTCTTTTAATTGTAACACACCTTTAATTGCTGCACCAGCAGAATTACCTAAAAACATACCTTCTTCTTTACTTAAACGCTGTGTGTAAACTGCAGCATCTTTATCTGTTACCTTAGTAAAACCATCGATAATATCGAAGTCTACATTTTTTGGTAAAATGTCTTCTCCAATACCTTCGGTTACGTATGGATAGATTTCTTTTTCGTCGAAAACTCCTGTTTCGTGGTATTTTTTAAATACTGAACCGTAAGTGTCTATTCCCCAAATTTTAATATTTGGATTTTGTTCTTTTAAATATTTACCAACTCCAGAGATTGTTCCTCCTGTTCCTACTCCAACTACAAAGTGTGTTATTTTACCATCTGTCTGTTTCCATATTTCTGGTCCTGTACTTTGGTAATGTGCTTTTGCATTACTTGGGTTATCGTATTGGTTTACGTACCATGAGTTTGGTGTTTCTTCGCCTAAACGTTTAGATACCGAGTAGTACGATCTTGGATCGTCTGGTTCTACTGCTGTTGGGCAAACTACTACTTCTGCTCCTACTGCTTTTAAGATATCTACTTTTTCTTTGGACTGCTTATCTGCCATTACAAAAATACATTTGTAGCCTTTTATAATTGCTGCTAATGCTAATCCCATTCCTGTATTTCCAGAGGTTCCTTCTATAATTGTTCCTCCTGGTTTTAATCTACCATCTGCTTCGGCATCCTCAATCATTTGTAATGCCATACGATCTTTTACCGAGTTTCCTGGGTTAAAGGTTTCGTATTTAGAGAGTACCAAACATGGTAACTCTGCTGTAAGTTTGTTTATTTTTACTAGTGGTGTGTTTCCTATAGTTTCAAGGATATTTTCTGCGTATTGCATGCTTTTTTTTATTTTACTTTTTCTTTTGCAAAAGTACTAAAATGGAAATATACTTTTGTTTCTTTTAACGTTCATTTTAAGTAAAGCTTAGCGCCACTGTAATTAAGGCTTAAACTAACCAAAATTTCAGGTTTAAATGACTAAACATAATTAATAAGCCTGCGTTAGGGATTGATGCGGCATCCTTTTTTGCCATTAAAAGCAAAAAAGATATAGCGGAAAGCGCGACCTTTAGGTAACGCCCAAAACATGCTACTCGAAACGAATGGCTTTTACTGGAGAAATTTTAGTGATAATGTACGATGGGATTAGCAACATTGCCAAGCAGAGTACAAATGTGCCGATGTTTAATAGTATAATATAGTCGAGACTTATGTATACTGGAATGGTGGTCATGTAATATTGCTCTGGGTTTGGGAAGCTTAGAAAGCCAAAATACTTTTGAGCAAATAACAGACTTAAACCTATTAGATTTCCCCAAAACAAACCTTTAATTATAAGATAGGTTGCGTTGTAAACAAATATTTTTCTTACGCTATTACTGCTGCTTCCTAGTGCTTTTAGTATACCAATCATTTGTGTGCGCTCGAGTATTAGGACTAGTAATGCGGTTATCATGTTAATGCCTGCAACTATAATCATGATACCAATGATACCAATAATATTTTTATCGAAAATACCAATCCACTCGAATACCATCCCGAATTTTTGCTTTACCGATTCTACGTTTAATGTTGAGGGCGTTTCTTGAAAAATGGCTTTTGTTTTTTGGTCTATAGCATCGAAATCGTCTATAAAAACTTCAAAATTGCCTATTTGGTCTGGCTCCCATTTATTTAAACGTTGAATGTGCTTGATGTCTCCAATGGCAAACAATTGGTCGAATTCTTTAAAACCTGAGTTGTAAATACCTATAATTTTATATGGCAAAATTCTTGGAGGCTTAGAGATATCTTCTCTTAAAAAGTAAGCGTTTACTGTATCTCCAATTTTTAGCTTTAGTCTTTTTGCAAAGTATTGAGATATTAAAAGGTCTTCATTTCGTTTTTGTGTAAAGTCTGGCAAGACACCTTCTACTAAGTATTCTTCTAGATATTGCCAATCGTAATCTGCTCCAACTCCTTTTATTACAACACTCTCGAAAGTATCCGGCTGCCTAAATATAGCGTGTTTTGTTGCAACACCTTGAAGGTGTTTTATGCCTTGTACACTACTAAAATCTGGATAAAAATCTTGATTTATAGATATTGGATTTTCGCTTTCTTGAGAATTATTAGTGTCGTAATTGGTAATGTTTATATGCCCATTAAAAGCGACTACTTTATCTCTTATTTTTTGTTGAAGTCCGATTCCTGTGGCAATTGCAATCATCATTACAATAATTCCCAAAGCAATTGCTACGATTCCAATTTTTATTATTGGTGCCGATATACTACTTTTATACGCTTTACTGTCAATAATGCGTTTTGCTATAAAATATTCGAAATTCAAAAAAGTTATGAGTGTACAATTAATGTGGTGTAAAAATACAGTTTTATTATTTCTTTTTTTAGGAATTTCTTGTGGAAAGGCTAATAAGTTTGATGCTATTGGTAAGAAGGCTGAAGTAAGAAATGAGAAAACGGAAGCAACTGTACAAAATGATGGTGCTAGTAATGAGATTCTAAATCAAACACAAAATGATGTTATTATTGGTGCAAACCAGACTGAAGCGTATTTAAAGCTTTTAGAAGGTAAGCGTGTTGGTGTTGTGGCAAACCAGACTTCTGTTATTTTTAAGGATAAAATTACTTCATCAAGTACTCTTGATAATGACAGATACATTCATATAGTAGATTCTTTAATTTCTAATAAAGTAAATATTAAAAAAGTATTTGCTCCAGAGCATGGTTTTAGAGGTAAAGCTGATGCTGGAGAAATTGTTAAAGATGGTTTAGATACCAAAACTGGCTTGCCTATAATTTCTCTCTACGGGAAAAACAAAAAGCCTTCTGCAGCCCAATTAAAAAATTTAGATGTTGTGGTTTTCGATATACAAGATGTTGGTGCACGTTTTTACACTTACATTTCTTCGCTACATTATGTTATGGAAGCTTGTGCTGAAGCTAATATTCCTGTTATTATTTTAGATAGACCAAACCCAAATGGACATTATGTAGATGGGCCAATTCTAGAAAAAGAACATAAGAGTTTTATTGGCATGCATCCTATTCCTGTGGTTCATGGTATGACGATTGGAGAATATGCACAAATGATTAATGGTGAAAGTTGGTTAGATAACGCTATAAAATGTGAACTTACGGTTATTAAAATGAAGAACTATTCGCATAATTACGCTTATAGTCTACCTATTAAACCGTCTCCAAACTTACCTAATGATATTGCTATAAATTTATATCCTAGTCTTTGTTTTTTTGAAGGTACAAATGTTAGTGCTGGACGAGGAACCAAATTACAGTTTCAAATTTATGGCTCTCCTTTTTTACCAAAATCTGATTTTAGTTTTACACCGCAACCTAACTTTGGTTCTAAGTACCCTAAGCACGAAAACAAGGCTTGCAATGGTTACAATCTAACAAAAGAACAAAAGTTAGGTGAGATAGATTTAAGCCACTTAATTAATGCTTATAATACTACGAGTGATAAAAGTAAGTTCTTTTTATCTAATGGCTTTTTTACAAAGCTTGCAGGTACAAAACAACTGCAGAAACAAATTGAAGCTGGCGAAACTATAGAAAACATAAAAGCCACCTGGAAAGATGGCTTAGATAGTTTTAATGCAATGCGAGCTAAATACTTACTCTATTAATTAGTTTTCGTATCGTGTTCCATTAGGACGTAGATTATTAGCTCTATAATCTTCACGAGTTTGTTTTTCTATAGTCTTATCGTTATCTGGTTGAGAAAGATTGTAAGTAACCTTTTTAACCTCTATTAAAGTGGTAGGTTGCTTTTCTGGGCTTTTTTGTACTACCTCAGCAACAGGATTATCTTTTTCATTTTTAAGTCGTGCAATTCTTTTTGCCTCTTCTCTTTCGGCAGCTATTTCAAACACATTTTTTTTATTCACATTAGAAACCACTCTTGTTTCTTTTTCTTTACGAGTTCTTGCTGGTATTTTAGCTATTATTTCCTCTTTAGCTACTCTAGGTTTTGCAACCGCAACAGCAGTATCTACTTCTTTTTTCTCTCTTGACTTAACATCACGAGCATCTTCTTTCTTCTCACTTGGCTCAACAACAGCAACACGAGTATCCTTTTTCTTCTTTCTTGACTTAACAACTTCAACACGAGTATCTGCTTTCTTCTCTCTTGACTTAACAACTGCAACACGAGTATCTTCTTCTTTAGTTACTTGTGGTTTTTTCTTAAGTGGCTTAATGTTTCTAGCTATTTGCTCTTCTTCACTTAAACTAGATCTTAAAATACTTTCTTCTAAATCATCAATAGCATTTTTAGGTCTTGGTATATCTTCTACACGTTTTACACCTAGAGCAATAATTTTATCCTCTCTATACACAGCAATAGTATACCTTCCTTTTTTTAAGTGATATAAAGGAATTTTAATTTCTGGCGCATCAACATCTATAATTATAGAATCTTTTTCGTCGTGACTTAAAAAAGTAACACGCAAAATATTTTTATCACTTTTAAGTGTTAATGTATCTAATGTAAAGTTTAGCAACTGCTCTAAACCTGCTGCATCTTTATTGATATTTTTTTGAATATTTGTAAGTGCTTGTTGTTGCCCATAGGTAAACAAGCTT
Source organism: Lacinutrix sp. Bg11-31 (assembly GCF_002831665.1). Lineage (NCBI taxonomy): Bacteria > Pseudomonadati > Bacteroidota > Flavobacteriia > Flavobacteriales > Flavobacteriaceae > Lacinutrix > Lacinutrix sp. Bg11-31. The sequence goes on along the minus strand of NZ_CP025118.1, from coordinate 241,437 downwards.
GAAAGTAAAGCAAATGAAAGTAGGGTTAGCACTTTTAGGTTTTTCATGACTGATTTTTTTTTCTAATTTATTGAATTTTGCTAAAAATCAATTAGTTTCAGGGAGTACAAAAGTAAAGCAAATAGCACTTTTAGCTTAGTATTTGATATATAAATTAGGATAATTTAGTCGAAAAGCATAATATACTCGGTTAACTGCAACTTTATCTGATAATCAATCATATAACCAATAAATAGCTTTAATTACTAACTATTATACAATGATTATACCGGAAAACAAATAATAAACAACTTACAAAGCGTTAGAGTGAAAATTTAAAAATATTCTATTTCGTAATTTGATTGGTTGGTTTTCTATATTTATGAAAAGGTTGTTTTAAAAGATGCTTTAAACTTGCATTTTCTTCTGCATTTGGAAACGTATCTACTCCGTAAACAATTTCGGTTCGATCTAAATGCATATAAGTACCAAAAATGCGATCCCATATTGAGAATATATTTCCGTAATTAGAATCTGTATATGGCAGCTTATAATGATGGTGTACTTTGTGCATATCTGGTGACACAATTATATAACTTAATAGTTTATCTAACTGCTTTGGCATTTTAATATTGGCATGCGTAAACTGTGTAAATATTAGTGACATAGATTGATATAGCATTACAATACCAATTGGTGCACCTATTATAAAAACACCTGCTAAGGTGAATATAAAACGAATAACACTTTCTAAAGGATGGTGTCTATTTGCAGAAGTTGTATCTACTTCATGATCGCTATGGTGTACCAAATGTACCATCCACAACACACTAATTTTATGTTCTGTAAAATGCGCCAAATAAGCACCTACAAAATCTAAAAGTAAAACACCTAAAACTACATATAACCAAAACGGCATTTCTGGAAGCCAATTAATAATACCAAAGTTATTTGTAGTTACCCAATCTGCAGTTTCTAATAAAGCAAAGGCTAATGCGAAATTAATTATTATAGTTGTTAGCGTAAAGAATAAGTTAGGCAATGCATGCTTCCATTTTTTATACTTGAAATTAAATAATGGTAAAATGCCTTCTAATAGCCAGAATAAAGTAATACCTCCAACTAGAAGAATACTTCTATGCAGTGTAGGTATATTTTCGAAATAGGTGATTATGTTTTCCAAATTAGAATTTTTCTTTAAAGATAATTAAATTTTATCTCGAAGGTTAAGTACTAAATTTTTACACTGAAATTTGCAGAAGACACACAAAGGGATTACTCTTGTTTTTTATATTCTATATTCCTATTCTTTCTTAAAGTAAGAGAAACAGTTTTGAAATTACTCTGCTTTGCTTATTCTTATTTAACTGAATACTGTCACTTTAACTAACCTACAACTTAATCAGTTCCTTCATTTTCTCTACAATATTGAAAGCGGCAGGACAAATTGCAACATTTTGCATTGTTAAATTAGAGATTTGCTGAAACTTCTTTCTATCTGTATGTGGGAACTCGCTACAAGCTTTTGGTCTTACTTCGTAGATTGAGCAATAATTATCGGCTCCTAAAAAAGTACATGGCACACTTTGTAATACGTAATCGTTGTCTTCATCTACTCTTAAAAACTGATCTACAAATTTTTGAGTTTTCATTTTAAAATGCTTCGCAATTCGATCTACATCCTTATCTGTAAATAAAGGTCCTGTGGTTTTGCAACAGTTAGCACATTCTAGACAATCGGTTTTTTCAAACTCTTCCTCATGCAATTCCTGCATGATATAATCCAATTTTTTTGGCGGCCTTTTTTTAAGCTTAGTAAAAAAGGATTTATTTTCCTTATGCTTATCTTTGGCGAGCTTTGGAAGATTATTGATAATGTCTTGCATTATGCGAAAATAAGATTTTCGTAATTATGAAGTGTATATGAACGAAATAATCTTTAAAAGAGAACTACTAATTAGTAAATTGCCATGACGAAAGTCTCGCAATGATAATCATATGAAAAAAGACTTATTCGGAAAAGCATTATTAGATTTTTATAACGGAAATACCTCGGAAGACATTATTACGTCTACAAATATTTCTGATGAAGATATTTTGCCTCTAGATTATTTATTTAGAAATTATGCTGAAATGCCAAAACTTGAAAAAGAAGCACTAAAACTTGCCAAAGGAAGCATATTAGATGTTGGTTGTGGCGCTGGAAGTCATAGTTTACACCTGCAACAAGAAGGTTTCAATGTAAAAGCGATAGACATCTCTAAAGGCGCTATTGAAATCTGTAAAAAGCGAGGCGTTTTAAATGCTGAATTATTGCCACTTTTAGACGAAAAAGAAACATTCGATACTATCCTTTTGTTAATGAATGGTACTGGCATTTTTCAAACTGTAATAGCTTTACCTAAATATTTAGCGCATTTAAAAAGTTTATTGAATGCTAATGGTCAAATTCTAATAGATTCTTGCGATATTAAATACATGTACGAAGATGAAGATGGTGGCTTTTGGCAAGATCTAAACTCTGGTTATCATGGTGAGTTAGATTATTTTTTAAGCTATAAAGGAGAAAAAGAAGCACCAATGAAATGGTTATACCTTGACAGTAGCACTTTAAATACTGCTTGCGCTTCGGTTGGGTTGCATTGTGAAATTGTAGCTAAAGGAGAGTATTTCGATTATTTAGCAAAGCTGTATGTTAAATTATAAAACTTAACAATATCTTGAAGATCTTCTTTTACAAATTCTTTTTTATCAATTTTATTTTTTAACACTGTACAATTTTTAAAATAATCCATTGCTCTTTTTCTAAAAGACTTGGTTAAACTTATTTGATTAAAAATTTTTGACTTTTCACCAGCTTTTAAAAACATCACTTGATTGTGGCTTCCCATATAACCAGGAATATAAACTGGAGCAGCTCCAGGAGCTCCTGTTGCTCCATTCTAAACACCATCAGACTGTACAGCTACAGTTCTACCTACTAATCTTAAATTACCATCGACCATAAGCTCTACAAAGCCTAGTTTGCTTTGCTTTGCTTTTTATTTAAAAAAACGGGAATGTATTTTTCTACTCTCGTTTTCTCTACTTTTTTTCTCCTACTTTTTCTTTGTAGGTTACAGTAAAAACAACTTGCTCAATTTCTTTTGGTAAATATTTAGATTTCTTAGCTTTTTTTTCCTTTCTAAACTTAAGTTTTTCCTTACCCAAATTAATACCATTAGACATCATTACTAAAGAAGCTCCTCCTTTTAAAATGATTCCATTTTTTAAGGTTACTTCTGCTTTTGTCCAACCGTATTGTGCGAAAGCAAAACTAGTTGATATAAGTAATACTAGAGTAAGTAGTAGTTTTTTTATTTAAATTAGCAATTTTATAATAATCTGTTTGAACACCTTTCTCTATTAAAGTCATGTTATTTAAACTAAGAAACTTAATGTCTGCTATTATTGTTTCTAACATGTAAGTGTATTTCAGTTTGAATCTTTTTCTTTTTTTTTATATCTCAACTAAAAGATCATGATTTGAAATTAAAATTTTTTCATCTTCACCTTCTTTAGGTTCATAACTTATTTCTAAATCTCCTTTACTTTTTGTAAATGAATAAATAAAAACCTTACTAGAATTTCCATTAACAGCTTTCCATTTACCAGAGATTAATTTGGTAACATGAACAACTCTTTTACAACAGTCTAGTTTTTGAAAGCGAACTAGGAATGAGCAAAAATAAATTATTGATTTCACTCTACAAATTATAACCTTTCTCAGATAATAAAGCAATGACTCCACGATAAACACCACTACTCCACATCTCGGAAATCCTGCTCATAGACTCGTTCATAGAATCTTGAGAACCTAAAATTTTCTGTCCTGTATCGCTTTTATAAAACTCATTTAATATTACCTTATCGCCTTCTGATAATCCATCTTTTTTAAACATGCTCTTTCCTGCTTTAGAAGCATATAAAGTATTCATCTTTTTTACATCTTCATGCGTAAAATGCCCTCTGTATGCAGATACCATCATTTGTGCTAATTCGTCCATTGCTACAGATTTACCTTTTTTTACCTCTGTCCATATTGCATCTGGCACTTTTTTATCTGTAAACTGAACTTTTAACATTTGATACATTTGTTCCATTACATCATCATAATAAGACATTGTTCCGTTGCTTATAACGCACTTTTTAACGTCTTCACTATAGGCATCTACTTGCGCAAAACTGGTTACCGATACGCTTAAAAATAATAGTAGTGTAAAAATATTTTTCATGTGTTTTTCTTTATTTTTTTTTAATGACCACATGCTGTTCGCTGTTAATAAACCTTCTTGGCGAAGAAACTTTGAACATGCTCGCTTTATTAATTTTTGTTTTGTTTTCTAAAATCAATTATTGTGCCACACCATTAATATAGGTTTGTTGCACTTTTGTTAAAGGTATTTTTTCTTCAGGAATTTCCATAATATCCTGATTTAATATTACATAATCGGCATATTTACCAGCTTCAATACTTCCTTTTTCTAGGTCTTCAAAATTAGCATAAGCAGCCCAAATAGTCATTCCTTTTAAAGTTTCTTTTCTAGACAATGCATTTTCTTTTTGAAATCCGTTTTCAGGAAATCCTTTCAAATCTTTTCTTGCTACAGCTGCATAAAATGTTAAAAACGGATTGACTTGTTCTATAGGAAAATCGGTACCTAAGGCAACTCTTCCGCTTTTTTCTAATAATTTTTTGTAGGCATAAGCACCTTTTACACGTTCTTCTCCTACTCTATCTTTTGCCCAATACATATCGCTTGTTGCATGTGTTGGTTGGATAGAAGGTATTATGTTTTCATTTTCAAAATAATCGAAATCATTATCTGTAATCACTTGTGCATGCTCTACTCTCCAACGCTTATTGTTTTTGTTCGCTAACGTTTTTTTATACGTTTTTAAAACAAAACTATTAGCCGAATCTCCTATGGCATGTGTATTCATTTGGTAACCTGCATTCTCGATTTTAAGCGCTAATGCTTTATAATCATCTGTTCCAATTACCATAGAGCCAAAATGATTATGCTCATCGTTATAAACCTCTTTTAAGGCTGCTCCACGAGAACCTAAAGCACCATCTGCATATACTTTTACAGATTGTACGTTTAGTCTTTTTGTTTTAATTTTACCTTTATTTAAATAGTAGTCCAAATTATCTTTAGTATTGCTAACCATTGCGTATACTCGCATTTGCAAAGTATTCGTTTTTTGTAAACTATCTATTAACTCAATCACTTGCTTATCCAGTCCAGCATCACTTACCGTTGTTAAACCTAAATTGGTACAGAATGTTTGCGCATCTAATAAAGCATGAATCTGTTGTTTACGTGTTGGCTTAGGAAAAATGGCTTGTACCAATTCCATAGGATTATCAATAAGAATTCCGGTAAGTTCTCCATTTTCTACTTTTATTTCACCTCCTATAACTTTAGTTTTTACAGTAATATTAGCCATATCTAAAGCCACTTGATTACACAACATTGCATGACCATCTATTCGTGTTATAGCTACTGGAATATCTGGATATAATTGATCTAAAAGTGTTTTGTTTGGATACGTTTTATCTTCCCAATCGTTTTGATCCCAACCTCTTCCTTTAATAAATGTGGTGTTTTTTTTATTCTGAAAATCGATAACACGTTTCATTACGTCATCAAAACTTGTTGTACCTACTAGATTCACCGTTTGCTTGGTTAAGCCTAAACCATAAAAATGACAATGTGCATCTATTAAACCAGGCACAATAGTTTCGCCTTTGGCATCAATAATTTCTTTAGCTGAATAGTTTTGTTGTATTTCTGAAGTGCTTCCTATGGCTTCAAACTTTCCATCTTTAATAGCAAATGCTTCCGCTTTAGCGAAATCGGAATCTACGGTGTAAACATTAGCGTTTATTACTATAGAGTCTACTTCTGTTTTCTTGTTACCACAACCAAAAGTTGTAAGAAGTATTAAACTGAATAAAAGGCTTTTCATATTAATAATTTTTGAGGTATAAATATAGTAATAAAAAAACGTCCTCTAATATGGAGGACGTTTTTGAAATGAAATAAAATTACTTCTAATTAATTTGCTTAATTATATTCCTAATGTGTGAGATTACTTCGTACCTCGCAATGACTAAACAACTATTAGAAATCAAACTTATAAGTTCCTCCAGCTAAAAATTGAATGCCTTGAACTGGCGTGTTTTTCCACTTGTTGTAATTTTCTCCAATAAGATTGTTTCCTTTTACAAATACCGAAATACGATCGTTTACATGATAACCAACATGAACGTTAGCATCGAAATAACTATCTAAAGTTACTATTTGCGTTTCGTTTATAAGGTTAGGCAAACTTGGGTTTTCTATATCATTAAACCCAGTTAAATCTTTACGTTCTCCAACAAAGAACAAGTTTGCGCCTGCAAACCAATTCTCGTTAATTTGATAATCCATAAATAAAGTTCCTTTTATTTCTGGTAAATTCCAAGCTTCAGCTTCGTTCTTTGTGTTATACACGAAATATTCACCTTTAACTCCTAAAGTGAAGTTTCTATTTATATCTACACTTAACTCTGCTGATACTCCTAGAGTTGTAACATCATCATAAGTTACACCAAACGAATTACCATAATGGTAACTTTCATCATTATTAAAACCGTAAGGCACTAAATTATTTTGAAATAAGGCTTTACTCTTCTCCGATTTATAACTACCACTAACCGAATACCCAATAGTGTTTGAAAGCTTCCCTCTTAAACCTGCATAAGCATTGTATTGCTGGTCTGTTGGTGTAATAAACAAGGTTGGTGATACAAATGCATTTTCTGTTGCAAAATCGTAATAAGAGTTCTGAATCAAACCACCTTTTACACCTCCAAAGGCAATAACATACTCGTCTACTAAACGATAGCTTGCACTAATATTTGGGTAGATAAAGAAACTACTTTTACTGGCTTCGGTATCGTTTAAATAGGTTAATGTTACACCTAGGTTTACGGTTAAATCGTCTTTTTTAATTTGATACGTTGGAGCTAAACCTACTTGAATGTTTCCGTAGTTTATTTTAGTAGCATCAAAATAATTTCTATCGAAACTGCCACCTAAATAATCTAAACTTAAAACCGTAGAAACAGCTTCGTCTCTAACAGGAATATCTGCAGTACCACTTAACTTAAGTCTATTCTCTCCAGAGCCTTGGTTATCTCCAAAACGTCTAAACAAGATATCTGCTCCTTTAAAAATACCGTCTTCAATATTTAATGCTCCAGAAATATGAGCATCTGTAAAGTTATGGCTCACATCTAAAGAATCTGCAGTAGCTTGGTTAAATAACGGTTGCTGCAAACCATACCAATTGTAAGATTGTAAGCCAAAACCTCCAGCAACAGTCCAATCTAAATCGTTAGTTAATTTACTGTAGCTTAAATCTATTTTAGAATCTAAAAAATTATCATCTGTAAGCACTCCATCAATACCACCTTGAGAAGAGTGATGACTAACGTGTGCACTAACATTTTCGCCACTATTAAGCTCATGATTTAAGTACACTTCGCCTACAATAGTAGTATATGTGCCAACTCCTAAAGTGGCATAATTATCGTATAATTTTACTTTTTTTGCTTTATCTACAACTGCTGCTTTACCTTTTGCAGGTGTAAATGTTGATGCTACAGGAAATGAAAAAATATTATATTTCACTTCTTTCTTTGTTGCAGTTTCTGCATCGTCTAACGTAGGTGTTTCCTTTACTTTAAATGCGTCTGAAATTGTTGGCGCATATGGTTTTATAACGTTAATAACATCTGGATTTAACGTGTCTTGCTCGCGTTCTTGTGCGAACATTAGCGTTGTAGTTAATGCTGCTATAATTAATAAGAATTGCTTTGTTTGAAACATATATTCTCTTTTGTTTTTTCTGTCATTCCTGCGAAAGCAGGAATCTATATTAATTCTTGTTATTGTTTGGATTCCTGCCTGCGCAGGAATGACAAAGCTGTGTGTTTTTTTAATTCTGAAATACTAATCCTCAGTTTCTACTGAAGCATTGGTTTTCGCTTGTTCTGTTTTTATTTTACTTAATTCGGTTTGAGCTTCAGTTACAACCTCTGGGAAATCTTTAAAATTCTTGATTACACTTTCTAAAATATAAGTTGCTTGAAAAGCATCTCCTAAAGCATATTGGTTTTTTGCCATAACAATTAATCCTTTTGCACCATAGAACTTATAACCAGAATAGTCTTTAGCTAAACGTTGTACTACTGTGTTTGATGCAGCATAACTGCTTTCTTTATTTTTAAAATAAGCGTTATAGTATAATGCTTCGGCTGCTGTTTCTCCAGTTGCAGTTAATTCTACATTAGCGTAAGCAGATTTTGCTTTAGCTTCATCGCTAGTCTTAATTGCCGAACGTGCAATAATAACGTAAGCATCACTTTTTATTTTATTATCTAAGTTTAAATTACTCAGTACTTTTTCCGCGTAAGCGACAGCTTCTGTATATTTATTTAATTGATAATTTGCTTGCATTAAATTAGATTGAGCAAACAGACTGTTTTGCGGAAAATTAGCTTCGGCTTCCAAACGTTTTAAAGTAGGTATTGCTTCGTTCCAGTTTTTCTCCTCTAATGTTATTTGAGACAAACGCAATAAAGCTTCTTCGGTAAATTCGCTTTGAGATGCATCTACAACTGCTTTATAATGTGGTTTTGCATTTTCTTTCAACTCTTTTTTGAAATACAATTGTGCTAAATAAAAGTGTGATTGGTTTGCATGTAACCCATTATTAAAATCGTTTAAATAACGATTAAATAACTTAATAGCATCGTTTGTATTACCATCTAAATACTGCTTTTCTGCAGATTGGTACGTTGCATTATCTAAATCTCCATCTGCAACTTCTACATAATCTAAGGTTTGCACCCAAACTGCGTATTCGTCTACACGACCTAAATCTATATAAATTAAACGTGCTGTTGCTACTGCTTGATTAGCTTCTTGAGAATTAGGGAAATCTCCAGCTACTTTTTTAAATTTAGTTAAAGCCTTCTCGTTATCATTTTTGTTATAGTGTACTAAACCTTGACGCAATAATGCTTTTGAAGTAAAAGACCCATTGTTATATTCTGAAATTAATTGACTGTACATAGCAACACCTTTATCTGCATTACCAGATTTTACATAAGCATTACCCAAAGTGTACATAGCATCGTCACGTAATTTTGAGCTTGGATATTTAGAAATGAAAGTTTCTAGCTCTGAAATTTTCTTATCTGTTTGCCCTAAATAACCATAACTCATCGCTTTTTGAAAGAATGCGTAATCCATTTCAATTTTATTAACGCTTAGCGCTTCGCTATACATTGTAATGGCATTTTCGTAAGCACTTGTTACAAAATAACTATCTGCCAAACGTAAATAGGCATCGTTTAATCTTACTTTATCTTCTTTGTTATTAGTCGTGAAGTTTTTGAAGTATTGAATGGCTTGATCGTGATTTTTTTGCTTAAAGTAAGTGTAAGCTAAATTATAATTTAAGTTTTTATATTCTGGCGTTTGGTTAGCATCTGTTTGCTGCTGAAACTGTTTAAAACCAATTAAAGCATCATCGTAATTTGTTAAGTTATAATCGGCTTCTGCTTTCCAAAATGTTGCTCTTGCAGTATACTTTGCATCTTGAGATTCGCCAATTGAAGCATCGAACATTTTTTCGGCTTCAACATAATTGCTTTCGTTATACAACTCTATTCCTCTGTAATACGTTACTTTTTGGTAAGCTACTTTATTTTCGAAACTCTTTTTTCCTTTTAATAAGACTAAAGCTTCTTTATAGTTTTTGGAAGTAATATAAGAATCGATTAATAAAGTTTCTAACTCTTCTTTGTAATTTGTTTCTGGATATTTATCTAAATAGCTCGCCAATACTTGAGGAACCGATTGGTATGGATTACCAATTTCGTAACTAATTTTAGCGTAGTTAAGCCATGCGTCTTCCTGGATTTTTAAATCGTAATTCATTTGCGAAGCATTTCTAAAAGCATTTAAAGCTTCTTGCTTTTTATCTAAACTCACATAACTTTCGCCTAAATGGTAATATGCGTTTTGTGCTACACTATTATTACCATCAATAATTTTATTGAATTCTGAAATGGCTTTTTCGTAATCTTTTTGCTTGTAATAAGCATAACCCAATTGGTAGTAATCTGTGTTGTTCCACTTACCATTTTTGCCTTTATATTGGGTTAAATAAGAAATGGATTCTGCATATTTTTCTAAATTGAAATAACTCTCTCCAACAATTTTATTGAGTTCGGATATTTCCTCTTCCTCGTTAGTTTTCTCTAATTGCGCTTTTGCTAATTCTATTGCTTTTTCAAACTTACCTAGTTTAAAATTTAAATCTGCTTGATAATAACTAAGCTTTTCTTTGTATTTATCTTCGCCTTCAACTTGTGTAAAATATTCGTTTGCTTTATCGTAATCATCACCTTCATAAGCCATAAAACCAATATAGTATTTAGCTTGTGACCCATACTTTTGAGAGTTTTCTACTCTATTTAAATATTTTTTAGCTGCTTTATAATTTTTGGAAGAAAAAGCAGTGTAACCTCTATTGAAATTAAATTTTTCGCGTTCGGTTTGAGATAGCGAATTTTCGTCTACTTTACTATACCATTTTTCAGAGTATGCAAATTTTCCATTTTCGAAATAATAATCTGCAACATCTACAAAGGCTGTGTTTTTTTTAGTACTTGTAGGATAATCTTCTACAAACTCCTCTATTAATGTATCTGCATTTTTCTGGTTTAATCGCACTGCACAATTTGCAATATAATAAGTACAGTCCGACTCTATAGCTTCGCCTTTAGACGTTTTTTTAATTTGCTTAAAAGCGGCTTGAGCAGCTAAGTATTGCTGATTATTATATAACGATAATGCTTTTTGATAGGCAACGAAATCGTTTGTGTAAGTCGCAGATTGTTGTGCAAAAGAAACTAATGTAAAACTTAAGGCTACAAATAGTGATAAAATATGTTTTTTAGTCATTGACTAGGTGTTTTAAATTTAAAAATCAAAGATAAATTAATCCTAATATGTTAACGTTAGAAATTTGTTATAATTATAAACCGACTTATTAAAAATTGAAGAGATACTTTTTGCGCTTAAACTAATAAATGATACTTTTACCACGCAAATTGACCCTAATTTATGACAGATTCCTGTATTATTATTCCTTGTTTTAATGAAGCAAATAGGCTTGATATTGATGCCTATAAAACGTTTCAAGAACAAAATGATGCATTCGATTTGTTATTTGTAAATGATGGAAGTACAGATGAAACCTTATCTGTTATAAATAATTTAAAAGATAAAGCACCAAATGCTTCGGTTTTAAATTTCGAAAAAAATATTGGTAAAGCTGAAGCTATTAGACAAGCTGTTTTACAATTAGACAAACATTACAAGTATGTTGGTTATCTTGATGCAGATTTATCTACTTCTCTATCTGAGATTTCTAGGCTTTTAAATATCGCTAAAACCAAAAACAAAACCTTTGTTTTAGGCTCTAGAGTGAAGGTTTTGGGTAGCTCGATAAAGCGAAAGTTTTACAGACACTTTTTTGGAAGATTGGTTGCTACTTTTATAGATGCTTTCATTTTAAAATTAGAAATTTACGATACACAATGTGGTGCCAAAATTATTAATCGTGAATTAGCAACTTCCATTTTTAAAGAACCCTTTAAAACAAAATGGCTATTTGATGTGGAATTATTAGCAAGAACAAAGAAAAAGCAAGGCGCAAACTACTGCAAGGCTAACATTTTAGAAGTCCCATTAAACCAATGGCATGATACAGAAGATACAAGAATATCTTTTCTAGACTTTTTAAAAACACCTTTTGCTTTGGTGAAACTTTATTTTAATTACAGATAAAAATGATACAAAAACTAGAGACATTTATTACTAATCATGCATTAGCTATTCTTTTAGTTTTTGCATTAGTAACTAGAACTCTTATTGCTATCTTCTATAATACTATCAGTATTTATCCAGATAGTCAAGATTATATAAATTTAGCTCAATTAATATCAAGTTTTAATTTAGAAAATTATCCAGGTAATAGAACGCCAGGATATTCTATACTAATAGCATTAGCTAATAACAGTTTAATTGTTACTGTAATACTCCAACTCTTTTTAGGAATTTTAAGCACTTATTTATTATTCGATTTTTCGTTAAGAAGAACAAAAGATAAAAGTACAGCATTTTGGATTGCGTTATTAACCAATTCGTTTTTGCATTTTTTGTTTTATGAATTTGCCATTTTAACAGAAACACTAACTGTTTTTTTAGTGATTTTTAGTTTTTGGATTATAGAACGTTATCAATTACTACAAACCAAAACACCAAAGAAATACTATTTATTACTTTCCATAGTTTTAAGTTGGCTCTACCTTACAAAGCCATTATTTATATATTTTAGTTTGGGTTTTGCATTATTCTATTTAGTAAAACAATTTAAAAACAACATACATCACACACTTATTAAAAGTATGCTTGTAATCCTTATTCCATTTCTTACCTATTTTACATGGAATAATTTTAACAAAAAAAATATTGGATACTTTACAAACACCTATTATTTTGGTATTAATCTAGCACAGACCGCTACTTCCTTTTTTGAAAAAGCACCAGATAAAGACGCTTTGATAAGAGATATTTTTGTTAGAAAAAGAGATTCTCTAGTAAAAGCAAATAATACTTACCACTACCCAATGAGTATATGGTATGCTTATGATGATTTAATAGAAGAAACACAATTAAGTCCTCAAGACTTATCTGCAGAATTAGGCAGGATATCTAAAGATTTATTTAAAAAGCATCCAGATTTGTACGCTAAACAAGTGTTTAAATCATCATATTTATTTTTTGGAAATATTGATAGTTTAAAATGGAAAATCGAAAAATTCGATAATAAGTTTACGAAAGCAGCTTTATATCTCTTGTGGTCTCGCATTCAAAAGCATCTATTAATATTCTTTAATATTTTATTTTTAATCTTTTCGGTAAGGACATTGTTTTTGTTTTTTAAATCTAAATGCAGCCTTTTCGATATGAACTTATTTTTAGTTTGTATTGTGCTATCTGGCGCTTTAGCTCAGGCTCTTGTTGCTTTTGGTTCTAATAGTCGTTTTGCATTTCCGTTTTTACCATTAATTGTTTATTTTGTTGTTATTAATGTTTTAGATTTGAAGTCTAAACATTTCAGAATAAAAAAACTATAAAAAACGTATGTCTCAAACTGTTCTAGAATTTAAAGATGCTTCCATATTTCAAGGTGACAGCTTAGTATTATCTAATGTTAATGTAGAAATTAACAAAGGTGATTTTGTCTATTTAATAGGAAAAACAGGCTCTGGTAAAAGTAGTTTTATGAAAACCTTATATGCCGATATTCCTTTAAAAAAAGGAGAAGGCAGTATTGTAGACTTTAACTTAAACACATTAAAAGAAAAAGATATTCCGTTTTTAAGACGTAAATTAGGTGTTGTTTTTCAAGACTTTAAATTACTAACAGACAGAACTGTTAATGCAAATCTTGAATTTGTTTTAAGAGCAACAGGCTGGAAAGATAAAGCTGCAATGACAACACGAATGGAAGAAGTATTAAATAAAGTAGGAATGAAAACTACTGGTTTTAAATTCCCTCATGAGTTATCTGGAGGAGAGCAACAGCGTGTTGCTATTGCTCGTGCTTTACTTAATAATCCTGAACTTATTCTAGCAGATGAGCCAACAGGAAATCTAGATCCTCAAACAAGTATTGAGATTATGGAAGTATTACAAGAAATTAACAAAAATGGAAATACTATTTTAATGGCAACACACGATTATGCTTTGCTTTTAAAATACCCAAGCAAAACTTTAAAATGTGATGAAAATCAAGTTTTTGAAGTTGTACAACGTAGAGTTTAATTGCTTTTTTTATTATGCAACCATCGTAATTGACTAATTACAGGAAGACATAAAAGTGTTTCCTTAAAATTGGTTTGCTTTGCAAAGGGAGAAGCAACTAGAAGCAAACAAACGGTATAAAAAATAGCATGAGAACTTACGCCAACAATAAGTTCTATTCCAATGTGCAAACTAAGAATTAACACTCCCCAAATTTTGTGCATATTAGCCTTAAAAAATATTAGTAAAGCAAATAACTCTATACTTACAGCTATTAGGTAAAACAAATAACACAATGCATAGTGTTCCATAACCCATAAACCTATTACTGTTGGTCCTGCAACTTCAAATTGATGAATAAGCATATTTCTTAATGCTAACGGTGAAAACAAGCTCACATCTTCTTTAAACAACTGTATAACTCCCCAAAATAATTTCCAAAAACCTGTTAAAGAGTATGCCATTAAAAGGCAAAATTGAGCAGTAGCAAACATTAGTATACTTTTAATTTTATAATTACTTACTTTTTCTGAAGGTATTAGAGCGAAAAAGAAGGCTAACAATAAAGAAAAATGAAAACCGTGACTTATTTTTCCAAAAGAACTATCTAAGGCTATAATAAGAAAGAAAAATATAAAAAATAAGATTCTAAGAGTATGGTTTTTGGGAATAAAAAAGATAAGGAAAAGAATAATAATTGAAATACTTTGAAAAACAAAAACTAACATAGAAGGATCTAATCCTTGAAATATTACCATTGCCCAAATTGGTTCTATAAGTGTTGTATTTTGATAAACAGTAACATTCTGGAGTTGCATGAAGATTATTACAGCAAAAAACATATACGAAAAGCGCATTACATTTTTTATATTAACAAAAGCTAAATCTAAATCTCCAGAAAAAATACCGTTTTTACCAAAGGCATATTTCCAAAAAACATGGTCTTTAAGACTGTTAATCATAAATAGTAATTTTTCCGTTTCTGTATTCTAACTGTTTTGTAATAGTAGGCTTAGAATAATCTTTTTTACTTAAGTCAAAGTATTTTTTATACATAATATATTCGCTGCCTTCTGAAAAAAAAGTTTTAAAAAATAGATTATTAAAACTCTTATTTTTTTCTAAATCTTTATTAATTTTAATATACTCATTGTTTATATCACCTGGGTATAAATGGTGTATTTCTGTTAATTTTTTTAAATCTTTAGGCTTAGCAAATGCTGAATCTCCTAATTTAGAAACCATAACAAAAGACACTTCTAATTTATCGCGTGATTTAGAATATAAAGACCATCTAAAAAAAGGAAACCACTCATTTTTTTCGCTGTAAGAACGACCAGCTAATGCAAATACTAGATAAACAACAGACCAAATGATTATAAAATTTTTATAAAATTTCATTTTATTTTTTAGGTTTATTGTAAATATGCGGGTTTTTACGCACTCCTTTTTTAAAAACTTTTCTTACTAACATTCTTAAACTAGAATCACAATCTAAAAACAAATTGGTAAGAGTTTGGTTTGGTCTACCTCTAAATTTAGTAACATGAAATTTATCAGTCTCACGTAAGGCTATATTACTAAAATAGTAATTAGAAATACAACAACGCGAACCATCTACTGTTACTTTATTTACAGAATGCCATGATTTAGAGTGTGTTGCCATAACAATCAACCTATTAAACCTGCTCTGTAGTTCTACAGCTTCTTTTTTTGGTCCATTTGGCCATAATTCTAAATGCCCTCCATTTTGCTGTTCCCAATCTGGTGTAACATAATACAGTAGGTTTAAAACTCGCCAACGTTCGCGTTCTGCATCGTGAGAATTATCTAAATGTGGATTTAAAAAATTATCTTTTGCCATTAAAGATAAACCTCCTGCATACAGAGAATCGTCTGGATATAAAGATGAAATATTACAAATTTCACCAATAAGCTTTACAACTTTATTATTTTGAAAAGCATAAATAACAGCCTCTAAAAGCTTATCATGTTTATTCATTTGCGCAGAAACATGCTTATGCTCTTTTATAGACTTTAGCATTTTCATTTCTTCTGGTTTAGGAAACACTTTCGCACATTCTAAAGCTAATTCTTCTGGCAAAACATTATCAATATAAAAATACCCGATAGTTTTCTCGCTATCACTAAATTGCTTTATTAAAGACTGTTTATTAGCCAAAATATGGTTATATATAATATCTGAAATAGCTTGTTTATCCAAAAGAAAATATAAAAAATTAATGTTATGCAATTTACTATTTTCTAAAGAATTATAGCGCAAAAAATTAAAAAGACAATTTCTTATTGCTTCCTGTTAAAAAACAGTATTTTTAAACACACAAAAATTATGCTTTCAGTTTTAATTCCAACATACAACTTTGATGTTTCAAAATTAATTACGATAATACATTCGCAACTAGTTAAGAGCGCTATTGCCTTTGAAATTATTGTTTTAGAAGATGGCAGTACACTTGAAACAAATTCTAGCAACAACTTAAGTAGTACATCTATTATTGTAAACAAAACGAATATTGGCCGTGTAAAAGCTAGGCAATCATTGGCTTTAAAAGCAAAATACGATTGGCTTTTATTTTTAGATGCTGATGTTTTACCAAAGTCCAATCAATTTATTGCTAACTATATTAAGGCAACTAAATTTGATTATGATACTTATTTTGGAGGTTTCGCTTATTATGAGGACAAGCCAGAACAATCATTTGTTTTACGTTGGAAATACGGAAAAACTAAAGAACAAATTGATGCATCTATTAGAAATAAATCACCCTACAAAGTCATTATTTCAGCTAACTACTTAATTAAAAAAGATGTTTTTAATGCAATCAATTTAAAAATTGAGGATAATAAAGGCTACGGTTTCGATAATTATTTTGGCGCATTACTTCAAGATAATAAAGCTAAAGTTTGGCATATTAACAATGAAGTCTACCATCTTGGAATTGAAAAAAGTGAGCTCTATTTAAAAAAGAAAGAACAAGCAGCATTAACCTTGCTACATTTTTATAAAACTGAAGGTATAAATAATCACAGTAATGATTTGCTTAGGCTATTTTCTAAGTTAAAGAGTATTAAACTAACTTGGTTTTTTAGTTTAATTTACAAAGTTTTTAAAAATAGTATGAAAAAAAACTTATTAAGCAATTCGCCTTCAGTAACTACATTACAACTTTACAGAATAAGCTTTATGTGCAACGCTTATAAAAAAGAGATTACTGTTTAGATTTTAAAAACGCTGAGTATTCTCTAATATAATCTGCCTCATCATATGTCTCTGAAGCCAACACCAAACACACAGCACCAGAGGAAAAATTATCCAGTTCTCTCCAAATACCATCAACAATTAGCAATCCTTTATCTGGTTTATTTAACGTAACGGTTTTTAAATTCTCACCATCTTTTACTACTACATCAAAACTACCACTTAGAGCTATTAATAACTCATGACAAGCAATATGAGAATGCCCTCCTCTGTTTGCATCGCTTGGCACATCGAACAAATAATAGATACGCTCTACATTATAAGGCAAAACGCTATTCTCTATTACACATAAATTCCCACGTCTCTGTTCATCTATAATTTTAGGAATATTAATTATGGCTACGTTATCTATTGTGGTCTTTTTCATTACTATTGTGTTTCTTGTCCAGATTTTAAAAGTTTTTTATATGTTGAAATACCTCGTAATCCTACTTTAAACTTCCTGAAAAATTCTTTACTTGTTATAAATTCTTTTTGTTTGATTAAAAAAAGATAATGAACTAATTTTAAATAGCCTTTAAAA
Organism: Lacinutrix sp. Bg11-31; assembly: GCF_002831665.1. NCBI lineage: Bacteria > Pseudomonadati > Bacteroidota > Flavobacteriia > Flavobacteriales > Flavobacteriaceae > Lacinutrix > Lacinutrix sp. Bg11-31. The sequence continues at coordinate 223,676 of NZ_CP025118.1, read as the reverse complement.
CCATGATACTTATAAAATACTGCACTTCTAGCGAATACTAAACGATCGCTTCCAGAAGCTCTTCCTGAGCTATTAAAGTCGTGAAACAAAATATAGTCTGATTGAAACCAGAGTTTTAAATTTGCTTTCAAACAGTCTCGAAGAAAAATATATTCGTCTGCTGTTTTAAAAGTAGCGCCTAATCCAAAATTGGTATTAAACGTTATATTTTTAGCATTAATACTATTTAATTTAAAGGTAATAGTTACAGAATTTACTTGCTTTAAAGATTCTAAATTATGCCATTTACTACTAGTATACATTTTAAAATCCCTATCCTCGAAGTCCTTCATTTTAAAAGTAATAACATCAGTTTCAGTATTAGTTTCAAAACTTTTAATTATTACATCTTCAAAATTAGAATGATAAATTACATCATCGTCTGCAATTAAACAAATTGGTCCTATGGCATTTTCTAAAGCTAAATTTCTACTATTAGTTAAGCCTTTAACAAATGAATTTATTACTCTAATATTAGAATGCTTAGACGTTAATAAACAATCTTTTGTGGTTTGATTAATAATGAGTAAATTATAGTTTTCATAGCTACCATTAGGGAAAAGCTTTACTAAAAAATCTAAAGAATCCCTGTTCATTGTAGACAACAGAATCTCTAATTTAAAATTAGTTTTGGTAGCATTGCTCATTAAATTATCTTTGAAAGCAAATGTATAAAATATAAATGAAGATTCTATTAGTTGGAGAATACAGTAGATTGCATAGCTCTTTAAAAGAAGGCTTAGTTAAACTAGGTCACGAAGTTACTATTGTGAGCTCTGGAGATGGTATGAAGAAGTTTAAAACCGATATTAATTTTAATTCTAAAATTAAATCTTCTTTTCTTTTAAATAAACTTAATAGCTTATGCATACGTTTTTTTAATACCGATTTTATTAAGATTGAAAACGCTTATAGGTTTAAAAAATTATTACCTAAATTTCGAGATTTTGATATTGTGCAGCTTATTAATGAAGATGCTCTTTTTATAGAGCCCAAAACTCAAATTAAAATACTACAACAACTAATAACGCACAACAAAAAACTATTCGTCTTATGTTGTGGAGACGATTTTACTTCTGTAAATTATTACTTAAATGAAAATGTAAAATACTCTATTATAACACCTTATTTAAAAGACAAGACCTTAAAAAACCTGTTTGTCTTTTCTTTAAAATACACAACAAAGCCATACAAAAAACTACACGAGTTTTTAAAACTGAATAGCTCCGGAACAATTGCATCAGACATGGATTACCACCTACCAATGCAAGGTCTTCCTGAATATCTAGGACTAATACCAAACCCTATTAACACCGACAAGGTCGAGTATATTAAACCAAATACAAATAATAAGATTATTATATTTTTAGGAATAAATACGCGCTCAAAAATAAAAAAAGGAATCTCTTTTTTTGAAAAAGCTTTAGAAGATATTCAAGAGAAATATGCAGATAAAGTATCCATAAAAATCACCGAGAATTTACCTTACAACGAGTATATAAAGATTTATAATGAATCGCACATTTTGTTAGATCAAGTTTATGCATACGATCAAGGTTATAACGCTCTCGAAGCTATGGCAAAAGGAAAAGTTGTTTTTACAGGTGCAGAACAAGAATGGTTAGATTACTACAATTTAGAAGAAAACACTGTTGCTATTAATGCATTGCCAGATGCTCAAGCTATTTTTAGTACATTAGAATGGTTGATATTAAATCCAGAAAAGATTGCCGAAATTTCTAAAAATGCACGACAATTTATTGAACGCGAACACAACTACATAAAGTCTGCTAAACAGTATCTTGAGGCTTGGACACACTAATTTTCTTAAATTTAAAAGAGTACCAAATAATAATTAGCACCATAAAAAAGTAGATAATATATCTAAAAAAGTGAGCCATTACAACACCTTCTGTACCATAAATACCTACCAAAAAAATAGACAAACCATAAAATAAGGCTAGCGATATTATTTCGGTAACAACAAAGCTTACTAACATCTTTTTTGCCAAGAATTGATGTGCAATTACCAAAGATGCTATTTTAACAAAATCTCCTAACAACTGCCATTTAAACAAAGGTTCCATAGCATCAAAATCTGGATAAATAATATTTACAATTACATTTCTAAAAAGGTAAATAATAACCATACCAATTCCAAAAAGCGGTATTAATGTTTTGTAAATATGTATTACTTCTTTTTTAAACTCCATTCCCGCTTGTATTCTCGCAAATTTAGGAATTACATAAAGCGTAAATAATCCAGAAGAAAATACCATATAGTTTTTAGATAAAAAAAGCATTGCTGTCCAGTTTCCTGCTTCATCTTCGCTAATACGATTAGAAATTTGTGTTCTAATATCTATTTCTACAAAATTTAATAAAACAGTAGATACCAAAGACATAATGGTAAATACTAGCAGCCCTTTAAAGTAAATATTATTTAACTTTAAAGTATCTAGCTTTATATACTTTTTAAGAGTTTTACCAAATACAAAAATGCTAACAAGTAACTGTAAAACTGGAGTTATTGCAATGGCAACCAATACACCATTAAGATTAAATTGCAACAAAAACGACACAAATAAAACACTAGAAAGCAAATACGAAAATAGTTCGATTTTTGCATACTTTTTATAAGCAGAAAGTCCGTTTAAAACACCACTAAAAACTTTATTTAAAGCTATTGATGGCACAATAACTGCAAGTAATTTTATAACAAATACAAACTCAATATCTCCAAATAGATAGACTGCAATAGTATTAGAAAACAAAAGCAATGTTAAGCTGCTAAAAAGAACACCAACTACTATAAAAACAAAAGTAGTCGAAAACATTTTATTTAAAAGGATCTTATCCTCTTTTAGTTCTGAAGTATATTTTACAACACCATTAAAAACACCTAAAGAAGACGTGCTAGTTACAATACTTATTAAATTTCTAATCTGCCCTACTTTTGCTAACCCAGAAGCACCAACCGTTTCGGCTAATAAATTCTGAATAAACACAGAAACAAACAGTCTCACACAAATTACTAAAGAATTAAGAGATGTAATCTTTAATAAAGTATGCTGTTTAAAATAGGCCTTAAAATCATTTAAACTCATCTAAAAGCGTTTACAGTTTTAATAACTTTAAGCACTTCAGCTTCCGTTAAAACAGGACTTATTGGTAAACTTACACAGTTTCTATGAATATGCTCTGTAATTGGTAATTGTAATTCTAAAAACTCTTGTAAAGCTTTTTGCTTATGTGGAGGTTTAGGATAATGTATAGAAGATTGTATTCCGTTATCTAGTAAGTAATCCATAAACGCCTTCCTATTGTCTACCAAAACTACAAACAAATGAAAGTTGTGATTTTTAGAACCATCATAAAACGGAAGCGTAATTTTTTTATTTTTTATTTTTGATAAATAGTGTTTCGCAATGTCACGTCTTCTCTCATTGTCAGCGTCTAAATGCTGTAATTTAATATTTAATATACGCGCTTGAAGTTCATCAATTCTATTATTTACACCAAGTCTAACATTCTCGTATTTTTTTTCAGAACCATAATTCCTTAATTCTGAAACAACCTTAGCCAGTTCATCATCATTAGTCGTAACAGCACCTGCTTCTCCCAAAGCGCCTAAATTCTTACTTGGATAAAAACTAAAAGCAGCAGCATTACTTATATTCCCTGCTCTTTTACCTAAAGCGTTTTCTGCGCCATGCGCTTGCGCAGCATCTTCTATTAACAATAAGCCATGTTGTTGAGCTAACATAGAAATAGCTTCACTATCTGCCAACTGTCCATACAAATGCACAGTTAATATTGCTTTGGTTTTACTTGTTATATACTTTTTTATAGTTGAAGCTTCACAATTAAAAGTGGCACTATTGGGTTCTACAAAAACAGGTTTTAAACCTGCCTGAATAATGGATAGAATAGATGCTACATATGTGTTTGCAGGCACTATAACTTCGTCTCCTTTACTTAATTTTCCTATTTGTAGATATGCTTTAAAAACAAGAATTAAAGCATCTAAGCCATTGCTAACGCCTACACAATATTTTGTACCACAATAATTAGCGTAATTAGTCTCGAAAGTTGTTGTACCTTTTCCTAACACGTAGTAACCAGAATCTAAAAACTCTTGAAACTCTGCTTTAAGTTGGACACCAAAGCGCGCATTTATTTTATGTAAATCTAAAAATTTAATCATTTAAAAGCTGCCTCTAAGTTAATACCTGAACTTGTTTTAATAGCATATGTGCGTTGTGGCATTAAATAAGCACCAAAACTTTCTTTCCAATAGGCCAACCCTGAATCTATTTTAAGCGTATCGTCTGTTGCTGCACTACCAAAACTTATATATTTATAATTAGAATATTTTTTAATAATAACATCAAACAAGAAATCTAACGCTCCCGTTTCATCTCTATCTTCTTTCCCAGAACTGTATTGAAAATGTACTACATTTTTTGTAATAAACAACACTACTCCTGCATGTAAAGCAGTTCCTTCTTTAGCGGCATAAAATTTTATTTCGTTAGGGAATTTAGCTTGTAAAGAAGCAATCTCGCTATATGTATGTACTGGTTTTACACCAAACTTATTTTTTAAGTTTTTAATTAATATATTTTTCCAAAAATAATCCATTCCAGAATCTACTAGCTCCATTTGCTTTTGAGCTTTCTTTATACCTCTTGCTCTATTTCTATTGGGTTTATATTCTTTTAAATTATCTAAAACATAATAACTGTTATTAGCTACAATATTGTAATCTATTTCTCCCAATACATATTCAAACTCTTCGGCAATATTCTTATTATAAATAAAAGGTAGTTGTTTAATATTTATCTCTAAAAAGCCTTCAGCATTTATCCATTTTAACAGCGCGCTTATAGCATTAAAATAGTCTGGTATTCTCGTTTTTTTAGAAATAACAAAACTCCCATAACTTAAACCTTGATGCGAAAACAGCTGATTTCCTTTTCTATTTGCTGGTAATACTGCAAAAAGCTTTTCATCTTTAAAAACCATTAGCGAAAAATCCTCGAATCGATCACTATGATAGTCCATAAACCCTCTTTGAAAAAGAAATGTAGCATTCTTGGCCTTGGAAACAAAGTCGTCCCAAAGTTTAAGATTTTCTGGCGTGTATTTCTGTACAGTATAGATAGCGGAAATTGTTAGTTAAGGTTATGCATAGCAAAATACAATAATTTTAATTTTTTAAACAAAAAGAGCGACCAAATAGTAGCGCTTTAAATATTATTTTAATTTTAAGCATAAAAAAAAGAGAAACACTTTTCAGCATTTCTCTTTTTAAAAATTATAAATATTAATTGCTATTAAGCAATTTTATTTCTTTTTCTGTCTGCTTCTTTTAACCAAATTTTACGTAAACGTAAGTGGTTTGGTGTAACCTCAACATACTCATCTTTTTGGATGTATTCTAAAGCTTCCTCTAAAGAGAATTTAATTGCAGGTACAATTTTAGCTTTATCATCTGCTCCAGAAGAACGTACATTACTCTGCTTTTTAGCTTTTGTAATGTTAATATTCATATCGTCTTGACGAGAGTTCTCACCAATTACTTGACCTTCATAAATATTTTCTCCAGGCTCAACAAAAAACTTACCTCTATCTTGTAATTTATCAATAGAATAAGGAATTGCAGTACCATTCTCCATAGATACTAAAGATCCAGAAATACGACCAGGAATAGCACCTTTTAAAGGCTGGTATTCTTTATAACGGTGTGCCATAATAGCTTCACCAGCTGTAGCTGTTAATAATAAGTTACGTAAACCAATAATACCACGAGAAGGGATTAAGAATTCGCAAATCATACGATCTCCTTTTGCTTCCATAGAAAGTAACTCTCCTTTACGTAATGTTACAAACTCTACGGCTCTACCAGAAACAGTTTCTGGAAGGTCAATAGTTAACTCTTCAATTGGCTCACATTTAACACCATCAATTTCTTTAATGATTACTTGTGGCTGTCCAATTTGAAGCTCGTAACCTTCACGACGCATAGTTTCGATTAATACCGATAAGTGTAATACACCACGACCAAAAACCATAAATTTATCTGCACTACCAGTTTCACCTAGTTTAAGTGCTAAATTCTTTTCTAATTCTTTTTCTAAACGGTCTTTAATATGACGAGATGTTACATACTTTCCATCCTTTCCAAAGAAAGGCGAATCGTTAATTGTAAATAACATACTCATTGTAGGTTCATCTATCGCAATAGATTTTAAAGCTTCCGGATTTTCAATATCAGCAATTGTATCTCCAATTTCGAAACCTTCAATTCCTACTAATGCACAAATATCTCCAGTTTGAACGCTCTCTACTCGTTTACGTCCTAAACCTTCAAATATAAATACCTCTTTTATTTTAGTTTTTGTAATAGTACCATCTCTTTTTACTAAAGAAACTGCTTGTCCTTCTACAAGACCACCTCTTTGTAATCTACCAATTGCAATACGACCAGTAAAAGAAGAGAAATCTAAAGATGTAATTAACATTTGCGTTGTTCCTTCCTTAAATTCAGGTGTTGGAACATGCTCAAGAACCATATCTAATAATGGTTCAACATTATCAGTTTCATTTCTCCAGTCGTCACTCATCCAGTTGTTCTTAGCACTACCGTAAACTGTTGGAAAATCCAACTGCCACTCTTCTGCACCAAGTTCAAACATAAGATCGAAAACTTTTTCATGTACAATATCAGGAGTACAGTTTTCTTTATCAACTTTATTTACAACCACACAAGGCTTTAAACCTAAGTCAATCGCTTTTTGTAATACAAAACGCGTTTGAGGCATTGGTCCTTCAAAAGCATCTACTAATAAAACAACACCATCAGCCATGTTTAAAACACGCTCAACTTCACCACCAAAATCGGCGTGACCAGGAGTATCAATAATGTTAATTTTTGTACCTTTATAAACAACAGATACGTTTTTAGACGTAATGGTAATACCACGTTCTCGTTCTAAATCGTTGTTATCAAGGATTAAATCTCCTGTGTTTTGGTTTTCACGAAACAGTTGACAGTGGTACATAATCTTATCTACCAATGTTGTTTTACCGTGATCTACGTGAGCAATAATTGCAATATTAATAATCTTAGTCATAAATGTGTGCCTTATTTTAAGCGTGCAAAGGTACTTATTTTTTATTGAATTTCCCATATAATATTTTTATTTGGGCATTACCTTTTGTTGCTAGTCTATTTTTAGGCAAAACTTAATGTAAGTGACTGAGCAACAAAACGTCGGGCTTTCACTACTCGCTCTCTGCGAGGAGCTCAAACATGTCGTTCAATCCCTAATGCAGTACTTGTTATATTTAGGTTATTAAATTAAACTTTAATTATAACCATAAATTGAAATTTTAAATACAAAAACTATCCCGAAACTTGAGGTCTCAAGCTTATTAAACTTGTTGAGAAACAATAAAAAATTTGAACAATTAATCTAAAAGTAACAACTTGACTTTGTAATAAAAAAAGCCGAACTTCGCTTATCGTCTGATATAAAACATTGAAACGATTTTATATCAACGAAACATTAGCAAACATATGTCCAATGAAAATATTGAAAATCATGATGATTCTTCTTTTGTTGACTAGCTGTTCTGATAAAAAAACGGAGAAAAAACTTACTGAATTTGATAAAATTTTAGGGAAAGAAAATAGCGAAACTCTACATTTACTTGTATCAGAATTTGAAAATGATTTTCTAAAACGACAATATCCGAATCTAGATATCAAAAGCGGATATGAAAAATTTGTAACAGAAATTAGCGAGAATAAAATAGAATTTGTTGAGTTTTCAGAAAAATCCAGAAACTTATTCTATGAAAGTAAATTAAGACTTGAAATATATTGTGTTAATGACTCAACTTGGATTGAAAAAAACCCATGGAATGATAAGACTTTTTTGGTAAAAGGTAGAACAAAATGTCTCAATCCAGACGGAACATTTGAAAATGGTTCAATGGAAATGCCTTTTAACGAAAATGAAATTACGAAAGATTCAATAAAAGAAAAATATAAGTACTTTGTCGAATCAAATTATAATGGAAAATATTTAAAGGCACTCAACTCAATTTCTAGTAAATCTGAATTTTTAAAGTCATTTTATAAAATCAGAACTGATTTTGGAGTTATAGAATCTCAACTAATTGCTGAACAGATGTTAAGATATAAAGTTGACTTTGATAATTATTATATAAAGAGATTAGTCATTATTGAATTAAGGTATTAAATACGTTTGCTAACAACGTGTATAACTAATTGCTGGTTCTGTGCATACTCGGAAAATCCTGCGGATTTTCCTCTGGTTCGTTTTCTTTTAGTATTTTAGACCTAGCCAACGCAACTAGCCATACACAACACGATAAGCGAACAACTAAAAAAGATATATTAATTTCACAGTTATCTTTTCAGTTTAAAGTTCTGCTTCAACTTCATTTATTTATCTTTGCAATCAAACTTAAGACTACTACATATGCAACTTCAAGACATACCTAAAATAAAACATACAAATTCTAATAACTTCTTTCTTTTATGTGGACCATGTGCCATAGAAAGCGAAGACATGGCTTTTAGAATTGCTGAACGTGTTCTAGAAATCACCAATAAATTAGAAATTCCTTACATTTTTAAAGGCAGTTTTAAAAAAGCCAACAGAAGTAGAATAGATAGTTTTACAGGAATTGGAGACGAGAAAGCCTTAGAGATATTAGCTAAAGTTTCAGAAAAATTTAATGTTCCTACAGTTACCGATATTCACGAAGTTAGTGATGCTGCAAAAGCTGCACAATATGTAGATGTATTACAAATACCTGCTTTTTTAGTACGCCAAACAGATTTAGTTGTTGCTGCTGCTAAAACAGGAAAAGTTGTAAACTTAAAGAAAGGACAGTTTATGAGTCCGGAAGCTATGAAACACGCTGTACAAAAAGTTAAAGACGCAGGAAGCGACAAAGCTTGGATTACAGATCGTGGAACTATGTTTGGTTACCAAGATATGATTGTAGATTTTAGAGGCATTCCAACCATGCGAGCATTTGCACCAACAGTTTTAGATGTCACACATTCTCTACAACAACCAAACCAAAGCGCTGGAGTTACAGGTGGAAGACCAGATATGATAGAAACCATTGCACGTGCAGGAATTGTAAATAACGTTGATGGTTTATTTATAGAAACACACTTCGATCCAGCTAATGCAAAAAGTGATGGCGCTAATATGTTACATTTAGATAATTTAGAAGGCTTACTAACTAATTTAACTGCTATTAGAAAATTAGTTAATTCGCTATAATTTTTTTTTGTCCTTCCTGCGAAGGCAGGAATCCACATTAAAGAACTACAACTCAAAATGGATTCCTGCCTTCGCAGGAATGACAATAATACTTAATTCATTATGAAAGAAAACAATATAAAAGGAGGTGATGCACCCATTAAATGCGAATTAGAGGCTGGCAAAAATTACGCTTGGTGTACTTGTGGCCATGGAGATGCGCAACCATTTTGTAATGGCTCGCACAGAAAAGCTAACGCAACACCTTCAATGAGTTTTACTGTAGAGGAAGACAAAACTGCATATTTATGCACTTGTAAATTAACTAAGAATCCACCTTATTGCGATGGATCTCATAAATAAAATTTAGTTCTCTACACTAATGTTTATATAGGAATGTAAAAAAATATTTATATAAAATTTTACAGTTTATTAAGACTAACATCGTCTTTAGTCTTTAAAATTCCGTCTTTGCCTTTCGAGATTAAAATATAATTTAATCCTTGCTCTGTTTGTTCATAAAAGAACTCATTATTCCAATAATCCAACGTCATATTTTTTCTTAAAGGATTATTTCTAATTATTGCAGTCAATTTTTTTGGGTAAACACCAAGTGATTTCTTTTCGTGTTCAAGAATCTCTTCAATTTTAATTATTTTTTCAGTAGTATTTGATTCTCCTTTATTTGTGAATAAAAAATAGCCTAGAACTAATTTTATAGGAAGTATTATTATAAGAAATATTAATAATAATTTTAAATAAGGATGAATCATTACCTTTTTCGGTAATTTTTTTTCCTTTTCTAATTTCCGTCTTGCTTTTTTCTTTTTCCAAAACTTAAATTCTGTAAAAAAATCTAGAATTGTTATAAATAAATCTAATATAGAATCTAACATTTGGTCTATTTAATATTTTGTGCAACTTGTTTTAAAATAGAAATTAAAACAGTATCATTTATAGCTTCCAACGTTTTATAACGCAACGATTTTACAACTTTACGGTTTTCACTTACCAAATACTCTGTGTGTTTAGTAATATAACTTGAATGCCAAAACGCAATATCTACAAACTCATTTTTATGGCTCGCATTTAAATAGCAAATAGGACGTTTACCAACATAATAACAAGGTATTCTCCATTTGTATTTTAATTCAGCTTCAGGGATTGTATGCTCTATAATAACTTGCACATGCAATAATATAGAACGATACCGTTCTGGCTGGTTTAAGATGTAATCTTCTGCTGGGTTCATTTCGGAATGGAATGCTTTTTGATTATCATTGTAAATATGAAAAAATACCTACTTCTTTTTATTCTTTCACTTTCATTTCAATTGCTAATTGCACAAGACTATAATTTATTAGATGATAAAGTTAATCAATATCCTAAACAATTTCATTCTATTGAATCTTTAGCAAAGCGAATTTCTTCAGATTTCACAACAGATATTGACAAAACAAGAGCTTTATTTTACTGGTTATCAAATAATATAACTTACGACAATGATGACGCAAATGATGGTAAAGGAACCTACAAAAGAATTAAATTAGACAAGAACTACAAGACCAAATTAACTGAGCAGCAAATAAAATATGCAAATAGGTGTTTACGCAAGCAAATGGCTGTTTGTGAAGGCTACTCTCAAATCATGAAACACACCTTAGATATTTTAGATATTGAATGTGAAGTTATATCAGGCTATGCGAAAAAAAATGCACGAGAAATAGGAAGAGTAAGAAACACAAGTAATCACGCATGGAATGCTGTTAAACTTAATAATGAATGGCAGTTAATAGATGCAACATGGTCTGCTGGAGAATACAATTCTCAAGCCATTAGCACTTATTTTCTAATACAACCAGAGCAACTTATTCTTTCGCATCTACCAAAGGACTCTAAATGGCAATTATTAGATAAACCTATTACTAAGTCTAAATTCTTTTTTCGACCTGTGATATTTTACACCTATTACACTTCTGGTTTAAAACTAAATAAAAATCAAATTGGATTACTAAAGGTTAAAACAGGTGAAAAAATTAAACTTGTTTTTTCAAAAATAAACGAAACGATTTCTTATAGATATGAGTTTAAAAATCAGCCTTATACTTCTCCTCTAAAATTTAAAAAAGAAAAAGATAATTACGCTGTAGAAATAGCGTTTAATGAAACAAGAAACTCTGAACTAACAATATACAGTAACAATACTGGTGTTCTTGAATTTAAGATTTTAGTAGCAAAATAAAGATATTAAAACAAAGTAATCAATCCTATTACAATTAGAGCAATACCAATAATAGCTTTAAATGGCATTAAATGGCATTAACTTACCTGATATTTTATGCAGAGTATCTTTAAAAGCTGGCGCTTTACCAATAACGTGAGTTAATAATAAAAAACCACCAATAAGACTTACAATATTAAATAACAATCCACCAGAACCAAACAATCTTAATAATGCTAAAACAACTAATGCTCCACCAATAATAGTTTGAAAAGGTGCCAAAGTTGTAGCGATTTTACTAAAAAAATTACGCTCTCCATCTAATTTGTCTAGCGTAGCTACGCCTAGTAATAATCCTCCTGCAATATTTGCAATGGTTAAAAGAGTAACAATCATAACTCCTGTTTCTTTTTAGTTGAATTCCAATGTAGTTAAAAAACTTCTCGATACAAAATTCTAAAAAAGAATTTCACTCGAAGTGACAACTAACATTGCAAATCGCATCAATTAAAGAAATTCAAAAACAAACAAAAAAGCCTCAAGATTTCAATTTTATGAAACTTTTAACTTGCGAGAATGGATTATTTTAATTTACTTTGTATTTCAAAGTACTTTTATTATGAGCGATAAAGATTATTTAAAAGATATTAGCGAGATTAAAAACTTGATGAATAAAAGCTCAAGGTTTATTTCATTAAGTGGATTATCTGGAATACTAGCTGGCATTTATGCATTAATTGGTGCAGCGCTCACCTATTATCTTGTTACTAAGTATAGCTACGGAACTCTAAAATTAGACGGTTGGATTTTTAGACGCGTTTTATTTATTCTTTTTATGGTTGCCTTTTCAAGTGTTATTACTGGTATTTTTTTAACGACTAGAAAAGCCAAGCAAAATGGCGAAAAAATCTGGGACACATCATCTAAACGCTTGTTATTAAATTTTTTAATACCCTTAGTTGCTGGTGGAATTTACACTTTAATAATTTTATATCAAGGTAAATATGGCCAAACAGGAGGTTTAATGTTAGTTTTTTACGGATTCGCTTTAGTAAATGCTTCGAAATATAGTATTGGTGATATTAAATACTTAGGTTACACAGAAATAGTTTTAGGCTTAATTGCTGCATTATTTCCTGGCTACGGCTTCTACCTTTGGGTTATTGGTTTTGGTGTCATGCATATTATTTATGGAACTATTATGCATTTTAAATACGATACAAAATGAAATTAAGAGCATCTATAAATCTGCTTATTGGTATTTTACTAACAGATTTCATATTTCTCGTAATTGCTTTTGTTATTTTAGAAGGATATAAATATTCCCACAACGTAAATAAAATCGAATATTTTATGTTGAAGGATATGAGTTTTACTGAAAAAATAGCATATTTATCAATTTACTTAATAGTATTAGTAAATATAACGTTGATTGTTTACGCATTAATAAAGATCAATAAAAAAAACGCTATAGTTCTTAAAAAATTTTTAAAATGAACAGAACACTAAAAATCGGAATAATTGCAGCACTACTCGTTTACGGTTGTGGATTGCTCTATACATATTACTCTAATATTAAGTTCGAGGAGCGCGTTGCTTTTTACGATACAGATAAAAATGGTTTAATAGATAATAAGGAGATAACAAAAAACTCTGTTGCAACTGCAAAGCAAATGACTAAGCGCAAAACGACAAAACAAGCTTTTATAATGCTAATTCCATTGTCGTTAATATTTGGTTTATTTGCAGGCGGAATATCTTTTCTCTTTAGGAAGATGAAATATATTGATGATAATGAAATCGATTATAGAAAAGGAGATCAGAATAAATAATAACAATAAAATTCCTGCCTTTGCAGGAAATGTATGAGCATAATCATTAACATAAATAAACTATTCGATCACAGAATTAGATTAGGCATCATGTCTATTTTAATGGTGAATGAGTATGCCGATTTTAACATGCTTAAAGAGTTACTTGGTGCAACCGATGGCAATTTAGCAAGCCACACCAAAGCCTTAGAAAAAGCAGAGTACATAAAAATTGAAAAACAATTTATTGGCAAAAAACCAAACACAAGATATAGCACAACTAAGCTTGGTAAAGCCGAATTTAAAAAACACATTAATGCCTTAGAAAAACTAATACATAAATCTTAAATCCTTTTTTTTATATAATCACTTTGAAATTCAAAGTACTTTTAAATACTATTATGAAGCAAACTATCATCATTATCTCGTCTTTCTTGTTCAGCACTTTATTCTATGGTCAGAATATTGGTTTAAACATATCCCTTTTTAGCTTACTCACTTTAATTATTTTAATTATTGGTAACACCAATAAATTTAAAAACAAAACAACAATAGCGTACACAATACTCTACTTATTAACCGCTGCGTTAGTGTTCTTCCAACATTCGTTTTTAGCTTTTATTACTAATATTGTTGTCTTCTTTACTTTAGTTGGAAACGTTACAGAATCTAAATCTTCAATTTTTGTAAACTGGTTAAATGGTATATATACAAGTGTTGCTGGTTTTTTTCATAGAAATTTAGACTTCAATAAAGAAGAAGAAACACCCAAATTAAAAAAAGACATAGACGTTTTACATTGGGCAAAGCTTATAGGTATTCCTTTAATTTTTATAATTGTTTTTATTCTACTATACAAAAACGGAAATTCTGTTTTTAATGCTCTTATTTCTCAAATCAACTTTAAGTTTATCAACATACAATGGGTTCTATTTTCAGTCTTAGGTTATTTTTTATTCAGCAATATTATAAACCCTGTACAAGTTGAACCTGCAACGCAATCTGACCTAAAATCTGGAAATACACTTTTAAAAACCGATAGTTTTTCCGAAGAAAAATTAAAAAAAGAAAAGCAGTTAGGTACAACACTTATGCTTTTACTTAATGTTTTAATTGTATTCTATTTAGTTACAGACATTATAGCTTTAAGTGCTTCATCATCTTATGATGCTGTTGCGCTATCGAGTCAGGTTCACAATGGTATTAATGCGCTAATTGCTTCGATTATAATTGCTATTGTAATTATTCTGTACTTTTTTAGAGGAAATATAAACTTCTATAAAGACAATAAAACACTTAAAAATTTAGCGTTTGTTTGGATTATATTAAATGCAGCTTTAATAATTCTAATTGCATTTAAAAACAACGATTACGTTACTGCTTATGGGCTCACATACAAACGCTTAGGTGTTTACATTTACTTATTACTCACTTTTATTGGTCTAATAACAACGTTTTTAAAAGTACTTAAAATTAAGAACTTATTGTTTCTATTTAGAATCAATACACAAATAGCTTTTGTTTTACTTATTGGCTTAAGCACTGTTAATTGGGATGCATTTATTACTAGATACAATATTAACAATGTAGAGTCTTTAGATGTAAATTATCTAATACGCTTATCTAATAACAACTCTTTTATTTTATATGATTTGCGCGAAAAAGGGACATTAAGCCCAAATAACAATCGTGCAATATATGTAAAACACAAAGCGTATTTAAAGAAGCTTAATACTAGAAATTGGCAAGAATACACCTTTGCAAATTTTAAAGAGAATACTAATACAGAAACACATAACTACTAATGAATATTCCATCGAACATAGGGAAATCCATATTACTAGCATCATGCATTTTTTGGATTATTTATCTTATACAAGAAGGTGATTTAGATTTTGCTCCAATTGTAGTATTATCCCTAATTCCAATAAGTATTTGTGTATCACTTACAATAGTAATTACTATTTGTCCTGTATTCTGGGCTTTAAGAAAAGAAAAAGAAGATAACAAATCGCTAGCAAAAAGATGCTTTCCATATTACTCCATTGTTGCTTTTAGCTTATGTATTTATGGAGTAATAGCTTCAAATTTTGATGCTTTCTTTGTTAGCTTCTTAATTGCCGCTTATTTAACAACTGCACAATCTTGGGTTTGGTTTGCTAAAGAAAAGAGCTCATGAAAAAATTAAGAAAACAACTTATTAATTGGCTTTTCGCCATTTCTAGTAAAATCTACACTCGTATTTATAAAAACCATGAGCCTTGGGCAATTACTAAAAACGACCTACTCTCCTATTCTAAAGAAAGTTTAGGATACAGTTTAGGTTTATTTTTAAAGAAAAATAATTTCGATCTTATTCCAAAAGTGGAGCGTCACGATTGCTACCATGTTTTAACTGGTTACAGCACAAAAGTAGAAGACGAAATTGCCTTGCAATACTTAAGTTTAGGTAATGGTAAGCGAAGTCCTTATTTATTTGGAGCTGTTTTTTTAGGCACCATTATTCTACCAGATTATTTAAACTATTATATAGAATCTTATAAAATTGGAAAGCAAGCAAATGTGTTTCATAGCCTTGATTTTAAGCCCTTATTAAAGACAAATATTGAACAATTTAGAAAAATTATTTTTTCTAAAAAACACATCCAAACTATTAAAAACACAAGTTATGAACAGGTTTAAAACGAAACTATTCAAGTATGCAAAAAAGCTATCTATTATTGCTTTACTAGCCATTACGTTTGCAGTAATATGCAATAGTATTATTATTTATAATGCTGAAGGCAAAACGTTTTCCAAAACAGAAAATATTCCTAAAAACAAAGTTGGATTAGTTTTAGGAGCTGGCAAATATCTTAAAAATGGAAGAATAAATTTATACTATAAATATAGAATAGATGCAACCGTAAAATTATATAAAACAGGCAAAATAGATTTTGTTTTAGCAAGTGGAGATAATGGTATCGAAGCATATGATGAACCTACAACCTTTAAAGAAGATTTAATAGCTAGAGGAATACCAGAACATAAAATTTTTCTAGACTATGCAGGTTTTAGAACACTAGACTCGGTTATTAGAGCTAAAGAAATTTTTAGTTTAACCCAATGTACAATCATCTCTCAAAAATTTCATAATGAACGTGCCATTTACTTGGCTAAAAAAAATGGTATTAACGCCATAGCATTTAATGCTAAAGATATAACTGGTCGTTATGGCTTAAAAACAAACCTTAGAGAGTATTTAGCAAAAACTAAAGCTGTATTAGATGTGGTATTTAATGTACAACCAAAGTTTCTTGGAAAAAAAATAGAAATCAAATGAAAATTACATTTCAACCTTACTACTTCGCGGTATTTTACACTTTGCTATTAGTAGAAATAGCAATTGCATTGCTACTTAAAGGAGGATTTATCAGGCATACTTTTGGCGATTTCTTGTCGGTAATTGTACTCTACTGCTTAATAAAAAGCTTTGTAGACATAAAACCAGGGCTACTTACCATAATTGTTCTTTTAATAGCATTTGTTATTGAGTTTCTACAATTAGCAAACATTCTAGATTTTCTTAATCTAAGAGACAACAGATTAATAGCAACAATATTTGGTACTTCTTTTAGTATTCAAGACCTCGTCGCTTATACTTTAGGCGCATTATTCATATTGATTACAGATATAATATTAACAAAAAAAGCATCAAAAAAATGAAACCTAAGATTCACGAACTCAAATTTTTAAAAAAAATTGGTGTGAGTAATATCTTTAAAACCATTTTTCCAAGAAAACAACAGTCTGTTAGCATCATATTTATGCTAATGCTATTCAGTTTTGCCATTCTATTTATTAGAGTTTCAATAACCAAAACACTATACTATACTTTTTTAGTTTGGAATGTTTTCTTAGCAGTTATTCCTTATATAATTACTATGTACTTTTTAGATAAAAAGAAGCTAGATAAAGTTAGCTTTGCGCTAGTCTTTTTTACTTGGCTAGCATTTTTACCAAACGCACCATATATTATTACAGATTTGTTTCATTTAAGCAAAAGCACCTATAACAATATCTGGATAGACACATTAGTAATTAGCACATTTGCCATTACTGGTATGTTATTATTCTATTTTTCTTTGTTTCAAATGAAAGATATACTGTTAAAGTTTTTCAACAGAAAAAAATCTAAAACTATAATTATAACAACCATTTTCTTATCTGCTTTTGGTGTTTATATTGGTCGGTTTTTACGCTATAATTCTTGGGAAATATTAAGTGATCCTTTTCAACTGTTTAACGATATTATTAATATGCTATTTCATCCCATAGAACACAAAGACGTTTGGTTGTTTACTTTCTCTTTTGGGCTATTTTTACAACTAGGCTATTCTGTTTTTAAGCATTTAAAAAAAACAAATATTTAATTCAATAAAAGCAATAATTGTTAAGAATTGGCAATTATTCAACTTTTTGTTTATCTTTACTACGCGTTGATTTATAGCTATTTAATACGCCTTAGTCTATTTTACTATCCCTTATGTTAGAATAAATTAAATAATTATTTGATTTAATCTAATATAGCTATGACCAATAATACTCTTATAAAAAAAAGACAACTTGCCTGTATCATGTTTACAGACATTGTTGGGTTTACATCTTTAATGAGTAAAGATGAAGGCTTAGCCCTTAAAACTCTTGACGAAAATAGAGTTATCCATCGCGCAATCCTTAAAAAGTATGATGGAGAATGGATAAAAGAGCTAGGCGATGGTATTTTAGCCACCTTTTCTACTGCTACAGATGCTGTTTCTGCTTCATCAGAAATACATATAGCAACAAAAAGCAATCCAAATTTAAACTTAAGAATTGGTTTACATTTAAGTGAAATTATTTGCGAGAATGGAGATGTTTTTGGTGATGGCGTAAACATAGCCGCCAGAATAGAACCCACTGCGCCTACTGGTGGCACACATATTTCTCAAGCTGTACAAAGTAATCTTTACAACAAAAAAGGAATTGAAACCAAATTTATTGGTGAATTTAACCTGAAGAATGTAAAAAATGACATGAAAATTTATCAGGTTTTAGTAACCGATGAATTTGAAAGTATAGTCAACATAAAAAAAGAAGATTTCAATACAAATAATACAGAAACACATAAAAAAAGTATTGCTGTAATGCCTTTTTTAAACATGACTAACGATAAAGATCAAGAATACTTTTGTGAAGGTATTGCAGAAGAAATTTTAATTATATTATCCAATGTAAAAGACTTAAAAATTATAGGCAGAAGCTCCTCTTTTCAATTTAAAAACAGCAAATTATCACAAAAAGAAATCAGTGCTATATTAAATGTCAATCATATTCTCGATGGAAGTGTAAGACGAAGTGGCAACAGATTAAGAATTAATGCACATTTAAGCAACGTTCAAGAAGATCGACAAATTTGGGCAGAACGTTATGATAGAGAACTAACAGATATTTTTGAAATCCAGGATGATATTGCTTCAAAAATCGCGAAAGAACTTAAAGTAAGCTTGTTGGATAACTCTAAAAAAGTAAATCCTGTAAATATGGAAGCTTACGAAATGCTTTTAAAAGGTAGGTTTTACGAAGAGCAATTTATACAAGGATTCGACAAAGCACTAACATGCTACACACGTGCAATAGAACTAGAACCAGACTATGCCGAAGCTTATGCAGCTTTAGCCAACATCCATTTTCTGTATACAATGTATCTTATTCATCCTCCAAGAGATGGTTTTAGAAGAGCACAACATTATGCAGATAAAGCCTTATCTATTAATAATGAAATTGCCGAAGCCCATTTTCTTATTGGTCAAATAAATTTTTGGTATCACTGGGATTTTAACACAGCAAAAACGCAATATATTAAGGCAACACAAGCTAGCGTTCCTTTCTATTTTTCTGGAGTTGCCATAGATCCTTGGTATTATGCTTTTGTAAAAGGTGATTTTGAAAGCGCAGTAAATGCTACTTTAACCATTATGGAAACCAATCCGCTATCCTTCTTTTATCAATTTCTATTGAGTTGCTATTATACTTGGGGAAGACAACCTAAAAAGGCTAGAGAAGTATTAAATAATTTGTTAATAGCAATACCTCGTCACTCAGACGCGCAACGCCTATTAGCCTACAATAGCTTACTAGAAAATGATAGTGCTAGAGCTGTAACCGAAGCTAGAAAAGCTGTTGAATTAGCGCATGGTTTGGGATGGTCTCAAATAACATTAAGTATTGCTTTAGCACAAAATAAACAAACAGAAGAAGCTTACGACCTTTTAAATAGTTTACAATCTAATTTAGAACAAGTAAATATTTCACCACTTGGAATTGGACTTATATACGCTTATTTAAATGATTTTGACAATGCTTTTTTATACTTAAACAAAGCCATAAAATATAAAGATATCTGGATGGTATCTTTAAAATATGGTCCTGAATTTGATCCTTTACGGAAAGACCCAAGATTCGATACACTTTTAGAACAAATTGGATATCCAGATTATACACAAAAGGATTATTAAGATGAAGAACTAAACCACTAAAAATGAAAAACCCAGCAACCAATACATTGCAAATAGGTTATGAATATATTTCTTCAGATGAAGATAAAATTATTCAGGAAATGATTGACGAGATGCAAGCTCAAATGGATAGAGTTTATGCCCAGAAGAAAATGCCTCGTCAAATTCACACTAAAATGCATGGTTGTGTAAAAGCAAAATTCATAATAGAACCAGACCTAAAAGAAGCATTAAAAATAGGTGTTTTTAAAACAGTCAAAACATATAATTGCTGGGTACGTTTTTCGAATTCTCAATCTAAACCGCAAAAAGATAAAAAGAAAGATATTAGAGGTATTGCAATTAAATTAATGGATGTTCAAGGAGAAAAGTTACTAAACAATAAACGACATGAAACCACTCACGATTTTTTATTAATGAGCAGCGAAACATTTTTCTCTAAAAACATTAAAGAGTTTAGAGGTACACTAAAAGCATCTACTGCAAAAAACAAATTAAAATTATTGCTCTATTTTTTAAACCCGAAACATTGGAGTTTGTTAAAAAGGTTAATGGGTACTTTTATAAAATGCAAAAATCCGTTAGAAATACCATATTGGAGCACACAACCTTATCGTTTTGGCGCATTAGACAAGGCTGTAAAATATTATTTAAAACCATCTGCAGATAATTGTTATGTAAACGAAAACATAAAAGAGCCTCATTATTTAAAAATAAATATGGCGCAGACCTTGTATAATCATCCTGCAAAGTTCGACTTCTTTGTGCAGTTTCAAACAGATGCAACGACAATGCCAATAGAAGACCCAACTGTGCCGTGGACCTCGCAATATGTAAAATTGGCAACTTTAGAAATTCCGCCACAACAGTTTAACACAAACAAACAATTAGAGTTTGGGGAGAACTTATCTTTTAATAGTTGGCATGTGCTTCCAGAACACAGACCGTTAGGCAGTTTTAATCGTGTTAGAAAACGTGTTTACGAGTTTATGGCTGAATATAGACACAAAAAAAATGGAGTACCAGATGTTGAACCAAAAGCGGATGCTTCATTTTTTAATAATGTACATATTCATGATAAGAATAGAATTAACGTCGCAATTCCAAAAAATAAAGCGTTAAAAAAAACAGCCCAAGTAACTATAAATTGCTCTAAAGCGACTGCTTTTAACTTTATTACAAATGGTGAAAAATTACCAAATTGGTTAAAAAAACACGGTTCCATTCCTGCAGTACTCTATACTAAAAACAACGCAGAAACTTATGACTTTGTTGGTGCAAAAAGAACAGTTTATTTAGATAAGAATCAATCTACTTTAGAAGAACTTTTAAGCTATAATCCTTTTGCAAACTACTCCTATAGAATTACAGAATTCACAAACTCCATAAAGCATTTCTCGAACACTGCATACGCACAAGTTTGGTTTAATACTATAGATGATAAAACCCGAATTACTTGGGACTACACTTTTACTTACAAGAACATTTTTTCAAGATTAATATTAAACTTGATTTTAACTTTTGTGTTTAAAAAATTTATGCAAGCAAGCTTAAATAACGCAAAAAAATATATCGAAAATGGTGATTAATAAATCTAATTCATAAAACAATTAAAAGATGAGTAACACTAATTTAGAAACCATAGATTTAAAAAGTGTCTTTTGTATAAAATCTATCCTTTGGAAACTTTTTGGAGTTGGATTTGCTGTTATTGCTATAAAAGGTTTTATGATTCCTAATCATTTTTTAGATGGTGGATTGCTGGGAATTTCAATCTTAATTCATGAATTTTACCATATAAATGTTGGCATTCCATTAATACTATTAAATATTCCTTTTGTTATTCTTGGCTATAAAATTATTGGTAAAAATTTCGCTATTCATTCTTTTGTTTCACTTATTTTACTTGGCGTTTTTATTACAGTTTTACCAATTCCAACAGTTACTCACGATCACTTTCTAACTGCTGTTTTTGGTGGTGTATTTGTTGGGTTAGGCATTGGTTTTGTTATTCGTGGTGGAGGCGTTATTGATGGTTTAGAAATTCTTGCAGATTATACTAACGAGCAATATGGTTTTTCAACTTCCGAAATTATTGTTGCCATTAACACAATCCTGTTTTTAATTATTGCATGCTTCTTAGGCATTGAAAAAGCAATGTATTCTATTTTAACTTTTTTTACTGCTATTAAAGTTTCAGATTATGTTGTAGATGGTTTCGAAAAACTAATTTCATTAACTATTATTTCGCCAAATCCAGAAGTAATTAAAAGTCTAATAGTAAACGATTTTAATAAAGCGATTACAACCTACAAAGGCGAACGCGGTAATTTACCAGGATCTTTTGGCATTAAACAAGATTGCGATATTGTAGTAGCAGTAGTAACGCGATTAGAAGTACACAAAATAAAGAAAGCTATTAAGCTTAAAGATCCAAAAGCTTTTATGTATATTCAAAGTATTAGAGAAGTTGGTGGAGGTATTACAAATAAAAAGAAGCATCATTAAAATGATAGACAATTTTACAGAAATATATAATCATGTTTTAGCGATTTTAAATGCTAAACTCCCAAGTTATTTAACGTATCACAACACAAATCACACCTTATATATTTTAGAAAACGCAATATATATAGCCCATAAAGAAAATGTTTCTAAACCAGATTTATACTTACTAAAAATAGCTGCACTATTTCATGATACAGGTTTTATTTATAGTTATGATACTCACGAAGAAAAAAGTTGTGAGATTGCTAAAAATGAATTAAAAAAATTTAATGTTTCAAATGAAGACATAAGCACCATTTGCAACATTATTCGCGCAACAAAGGTTCCTCAAAATCCAAAAACGCTATTAGAAAACATTTTAGCAGATGCTGATTTAGAATACCTTGCTACTACTAATTTTAAAAAAGTGGGCGATAAACTGTTTGAAGAATTAAAACATTTTAAACCTCAAACCACAAGAAAAAAATGGAATGCTACTCAAATTAAATTTATAAAAAATCATCATTATCATACTTCATTTTGCAAACACTATAAAGAACATAGAAAGCAAAAAAACCTTAATTTGCTTCTAAAATTATAATTACAAACTACACAAATAACGTATGGTTGTTATCGATGGAAAAAAGAAATAAGCACCACCTTTAATGGTTACAAATCGTTTTAGATTTTTTTCTGTTTTATTAATTGGACAACCTTGTAGAGTAAATTGCTGTTCTTCGTCTTCTTTAGGGTTTTCTACCACACCAATAATAGGATCTGGATCGCTATACAATTCTTTTATCTTAGGATAATTAGACCAAGTATATTGTAAAAACTCAAATTGCCTACTAATATCCGCACTAAAGCAATTAAAATATAAGCCAACATCTCCTTTAGGTTTGTTGTTATTTGGAGCGCCAACAATAGGATCTCCATAGGCTCTCGCTCTACGAATTAAACGATGACGGTTACTGAGTAATAATGATTTTTTGGGAGAATCTGTTTCAAAACTATCTCTAGGATTCATACGTCTTGCATGCGAACCAAATGGGCATTTTAAACCTTTAGGATCGTCTTTAGCATATAAAAAATCATTGTTATCACTTACGCCTCCAGGATCTTTATCTGGGAATTTAGAAATTGGAGAGCCACTTGGCCATCTTCCCATCATTTTCGAAGCTAATTTTATACTTGCTTCTTCGTTAAAAGCACCATCATCGTTACGTGTTCTATCATTCATAAAGTTCCAGAAACCTTCAACATCTTGTTGCATTTGCCTAACAATAAAATAGCTTCCGTTTTTACCTAAATCCTTTTTCCCTTCTCTTAATGGGCTAGGTGGCAACAAATCCATATTACCTTGTGCCTCTGCAATGGTTGGTGAATCTGGATATACTTTATAATTATTTTTATAGCCTAAAATAAACTCTCCAGCATTTACAGTGTTATGCTCTGGTCCTGTTCTACCACTTCCTCTAACTATTGGCTGCGCAATGCCATCACGAAAACCAAAATGCTCTTTATTATCTTTTAATGAAATACCATCAAGATTCCTATGTTCTTCTAAGCCATGCTTTTCAAAATCTATTTTAAGCGCATTAAAATAGTCTAAACAGGTTGCTTTGTCTTTCCCAAATACCAAAAGCGCCAATTCTACAGGTTCATTTTTTAATCCTCCCCAAAACCAATTTTCGGGAGAACTACTATCTATATCTCCAAGAATACTTGTTCTGTGCACAGTAGTCATACCTTCTTTAAAAGGAGGAGAAAACGTATTGATGTTTTTTTCTGAAAGACCTAACGCTTTAAGACCATTTGGTGCAAAAGCAATATTTAAGCACGTTTCTGGCAATTGCTCTTTTACTACAATTGAAGCATTGGTTAACTGGCTACTAATTGCACTAATCCAACGTTTTGCAGCTTCAGCATTAGTAATTTTAAGCAATGCAAATCTGGAAAACTGCATATTACCATAAGCTCTAAAAACATAACCTTGAACATCTTGTAATTCTATTGTATCCATTTTTTTTAAATTAATTCGAATAATTTCTTTGCTCCTTTTTCATTTAAATCTTTAGAAAACAATACTCTAATTTGAGAATTATTGTTCACATTTTTTATAGACAAATTTGGGTAGGCAGAGTACCAAATTTGTGTTGTAAGTTCAGAGTCTCTACTCCATGCTAAAAAACGCTCTTCGTCATAAGCACCACCAGTCATTAAAAAACGGGTTTTAGGAAACACCTTGGTATTAGAAAAAATACCAGTTAATCCCCAACCACTTTGATCTATAAAATCGCCTAAATATTGCTGCCAACTCCCATCGAAATTACTAAAAAATAGCACTCTTTTATTATCGTCAAATAATACCCAACGTGCAAAATGAATAGTAGGAATACCCATAAGCTCTCCTTTTGTAAATTTTATTGGGATTAATGTTTTTGCAAAAAGCATCATTGCTTTAAATGTAATTAATCTTACTTTTCCTTCTTTCATTTCTACCAATTGTGAAAACTGATTTTGATAATTAATTACTTTATTTTTATCTAGTTTCCCTTGGATTTCTTGGTTTTCCTTACTTAAATCTTCTCCACTTGTAAGATCTTCATATTCTTCAAGCTCTTTAATTTTTTTTGAATCTAAATCACTTCTCACTTTTGTGTAATGCACATCGTGCCTTTCGTAACCAAACTCTACAATTAATACCCAAATAATAATTACTGGAAGTAAAGCAAGTAAAACTAAAACCAATAGAATAAATTTAAACCAATGCATTTTAGGCATACTAAATTTTTCTTTTAGCCATGAAAATTTTGAATGAGAAGTTATCTCTTTTTTTAATTGCTGATGAATTTCTCTAGCCGATTTATTCTCCAAATTTCCAGTATCTAGTTTTTCTCTTAAATACATTCTTAAACCTTGTTCTTGCCTTATTTGCACAAGACTTCTACCTGGACTTCCTTTGTAAAAAGCAGAAGCTTGAATCATAGATTCTTTTAGAAAATCTGTTCTGGTTTGTGCGTTACAGCTCTCTGACTTTGGATAGTTTAAACAACACGAATAAATGCTGTCTAAAAGATGATGTTCCATATCACCACATAAATCTGCAATGTGATCCATTACAGATCCATCAAAATTTGAAGAAAATATAAGTTTAGGTTTTCTGTTTGTGTTTTTAAAAAAGATTAAACCTTCGTCGTCAATAATAAGCCATCTTAAGTAATGGATATTATTAGTTTTTTCAAACAACTCATGTTCTCCTTTCTCTAATGCGTACTTCATTTTAGAAAGCACTTTATACAAGTCTTCTAACTTATCTGGATTAATAGGTGTAACAAGGGTTAATGGATTTTGCTTACTCATTTTTAAAATGAACTTTGGTTAATTAATAGCGGTTTCTTTGTTTTTTTTATATTCAAAATATCTAAGTGCTCCTTTACTTCCAGAGTCTACAAGATTGGTTTTATCTTGATCTGTTAGGTTAAAATTTGTAGCAGAAATACCTAAATCATCTATAAAAATAGTACGATCTACTAAATGGCTTTCTTCAAACAAATCAATATCTTGAGAATTCATTAAAGTATCAAACAAATGCTTGATGTATAGAAATATCCACATACCATATTTAAACTCATTTAGGTATATTGTTTTTTTAAAACCATGTACTTTTTCGGTAGCAAGGCTTTCTTCATTATCATCACTATTCTTTTCGTAAATCTTTTTAGGTTCTAAAAAAAGACCTAGAGATTCTTGATGATACTCAATGCCATCTTTATGAAAACGTGGTTTATCGAAAAAAGACAACGGATAATTAAAAATCACACCACCATCTACATAAATATGATTATTTGGTATACTGTTTGAAAACTGCCATCCTTTAAAGAAAAACGGAATAGACATTGATGCTCTAACAGCTTCTGCAACAATACAATCTGGTGTTTTATATGCAGAAAATTCGCAAATATTTTTTGTGTTTAAATCTGATGCAAAAACTATTAACTCTTTACATCCTGCCTTTTCAAAATCGCTAAATGTAGCTTTTTCTGAAAGTTCTTTTTTAGAAGCTACATAGCATTTATATATAAATTTTAGAATTTCATCTCCACTATACAAACCGTATTTAGTAAATATTCTTATAGGATTCCATCCGCTTTTAAAAGCCTTAAAATCTAACTTACGCATTAATGCTTCAATTTCTGAAGGTGCCAATTGTAAAGCAATCATTAATGCTACAATTGCTCCTGCAGACGTTCCAGAAACTCGCTCAATTCCTTTATAAATTTCAGCTTTATCTAGTTCTTTTAAAGCACCAACGTAAGCAATGCCTTTAACGCCTCCTCCTTTTAATGCTAAGTTTTTGATATTCATAGTGTTGGTTTATCTTAAATTTACGTTTTTTTACAATACAAACCTTAATTAACCTTATAGAAATAACTGTTTTTCAGTAACTTATAAGAAAAAGGCTTCTTTTTTTTACTTCTTAATATTAGTACTCTATTATAGAGCAACGTTCAAATTTCCACTTAAGCACCAAACAATAACATTTAATTAATACAATGTTCATTTTCAATTCATTAATTTTATAAAATATAACTATTGACTAAAACCATAAAAATGAAGCATTTATCTGCAGCCTTATTACTTTCTGTTTTTGTTATTTTCTCTTGTAAAAAAGAAGAAGAGAAAACAAATACGCTTACAATGGGAGATTTTGAACTATCAACAGACGTTGTAATGCATAACAAACCTGTTACTATTACCTATAATGGTGACGATCAAGACATGGAAGGTATTTACTATATGCTTAATGGCTATAAAGCTTATCCGCAGGATTTAATTTTCGAAAATGGAAAAGCGACAATTTCAATTCCAGATTCTATTACTGCAATAGCTTTAAATTTAAAAGTAGATGGAGACTACTTAGATAATGACAAAAAAGGGTATCTATTTCCTGTTTTAGATAAAGACGGAAATACTATTGTTGGTAGTAAATCTAGCATGGAAGCCTATAAATCTGGCAGTGGTCAAAATTACGGATTAAAAGGTGATGCAGATGTTTTTGCGCAAACACTTGAAGCAGATATTACTGCAAATCCAGAACTTAAAGAACTTTGGGGAACCAGATATTTAAGCAATGTTATGAGGAGTGACAGCAAAAAAGGCAAAATATTAGCAAACACAATGTTAGCTGAACTGGCCTCTAAAAAAGAATTAACAGAAGACGATTACAGTAAAATAAGCACTATATATAGAAACCTAAGAGACACTAAAAGAATAGATTCTATTTCTAAGATTGCTATTGAAAAGTTTCCAAATGGAAAACTGAAACAACAATCTTTAATGAATAGCTTTTACGATGCAAAAACACTAGCCGATAAAGAGAAAATTTTCAATACTCTTGAAACGAATTTTGGAATGGATGCTAATTTATCTTATGCAGCAAATAGTATTGCTGAACAAAAATTTAAAGCAGGAGACGAAGTTGGTTTTAAATTATATGCTAGTAAAATTACCAGCGCAAATGATAAAGCTGGATTATACAATAGTGTTGCTTGGCCTGCTGCAGAAGAAGGAAAAAACATGGAACTAGCTTCACAACTTTCTAAAGCTTCTTTAGACTTATTAATGGAAGCTAAAAAAGATATTACTAATAAACCTGCTTACTATACAGAAAACCAATACAAAAAAAGTATAGATAACTCTTACAACATGTTTGCAGATACTTATGCTTTATTACAATACAAATTAGGTAACGTAAAAGAAGCCATAAAGTATCAAGCCAAAGCTATTGGTGATGAAAAAAGTAACGATGTTAACGAGCGTTACATAGAATTTTTGATTGCAGACAAGCAATATAAATTAGCTGCAGATAAAGCGAACTCGTTTTTAAGTGAAGGTAATGGTTCTAGCAAAATGAAAGACTTTTACAAAACAGCTTACACAATTTTAAAGCCAGAGGCTACAGATTTTGATGCTATAATTACTAAAATCGACAAAACTAATAACGATAGAGAATTAGCAGCATTAGAAGAAACCATGCTAGATGAAGAAGCACCACAATTTGTGCTTAGAAATTTAGACGGCGAAAACATCTCTCTTGAAGATTTAAAAGGAAAGACTGTTATTTTAGATTTCTGGGCAACCTGGTGTGGACCTTGTAAAGCTTCTTTTCCAGGGATGCAACAAGTAGTAGAAAAGTATAAAGACGATGAAAGTGTTGTTTTACTTTTTGTAGATACTTTTGAAGATGGTAAAAACAGAGAAGAAAATGTAGCTAAATTTATTAAAGACAACAACTACGATTTCCATGTGTTAATAGATGGTAAAGTGAAAGATAGCAACGATTATGAAGTTGCTAAAAAATATGGTATAACAGGAATACCTACTAAAATAATTATTGGCCCTAGCGGAAAAATAAACTTTAGAGCTGTTGGTTTTAGTGGTAGTAACGACAAACTAAAACAAGAAATGGACTTAATGATAGCGTTGTTGAAGTCTTAAACGACACTATCCTAAAACAATAAAGAAAGAGGCGCGCAAATTTGCGCGCCTCTTTTTTATTGCTTTACTATTTTTTTTAATCGTTATCTAAAACAGTTAGAGTTCCAGGTATAACTGAATCCACATCACCTTGACTTACAGTAATTGTAAAGGATGCAGTTTGTGTTGCTTCAACTACATTATCCTCTTGCGAAACAAAGCTAAATTGACCAGTAGTATCACCTGTTTCTATGTAAAATGATGTTGTCAAAACAGCGATATCACTTGCAGGATCGAATGATGGATTAAACTCAATGATGTTTATAGCTGGACTTGACAAAGTAAGAATTGCTAGGCCCTGATCACCTTCTGTAATAGTAAGATCATTTACTGTAATTATTGGAGCAGAAGGAACACTAGTTACATCATTAGGATCTGTTCCTGCATTTGCCTCCACACAATCATTAAAACCATCATCATCGCTATCATCATCATTTGGATCTGTAATGTTTCCGTTTGGATTGCAATTGGTTTGCCCATTATCTATACCTGTAGTTTCTTCACAATCTGTTAAACCATCTTGGTCAGAATCTACAGTGTTTACACCTAATAAATATATTTCTCCAACACTAGATTGATTTGAAATTGTATTTGTTGCTAGAACAAATACTTGTTGCAACATATTTGCATCTATATAAGTACTTGGATTTGCTATAG
Organism: Lacinutrix sp. Bg11-31; assembly: GCF_002831665.1. Classification (NCBI taxonomy): domain Bacteria; kingdom Pseudomonadati; phylum Bacteroidota; class Flavobacteriia; order Flavobacteriales; family Flavobacteriaceae; genus Lacinutrix; species Lacinutrix sp. Bg11-31. Next base: position 194,071 of record NZ_CP025118.1, on the reverse strand, counting down.
CATTTGTGTTAGTATCAGCATCTATCTGAGTTTCAAAATAACTAAAAGTAGTATTTGGATACGTTTGACCATATGTATCTGTTAAATCGTACTCTAAAGCAGAGGTATCACAATTTGATGCCCAAAACTCTATAACAAAATCAATAACATCTTGTGCATCTAAATAATCAGCAATACCATCTCCATCACTATCTTCGTTCATTGGGTTCCCATCGTTATCATAATCTTCATCTACTGTATTTACACCATCATTATCATCGTCTTCATCTTGATAGTTTGGTATACCATCTCCATCTGTATCATCATCATCTAAATTATTATTTCCGTTTATATCTTCGTTTATATCAATAACACCATCATTATCTGTATCAGATAAATCTGTACAAGACATTTCTGTTCCTAAATCTGTAGTTGGAGCTGTAAAGGTTCCATTAATAACAGCTGTAGATTGGCTATTTGTTACATCTATTACTTGCGCAGAATAAGACGTATCGGCAGCACAATAATCTATAATTTGAGAAATTGTACCATCTGTAATTGGAATAATTTGCGATTCGTTATTATAAAACAATTGAAGGTATCCATTTGTAATAGCATCGCCATTACAATCGTTAAAAATTGCAGTAAAATTTGTTGTTAATGCATTACTATTTTGAACTGTTACTGTAATGTTTTGATTATCAGAATAAGGTCCTAAAGCCATTGAAAAATCATTATTTACACACCCAAAATCTGGAACAGTTAAGGTTAGCGTTTCATTTGCTGGAGCCAAACCACAAACCAATCCATTATTATCTGTATAACCAGAAGTAGTAGAAGCCCAACCAGAAGTATCTCTATCTAACTGTATTAATATATTAGGAATAGGATTGTTATTTTGGTCTACAATAGTAACGCAAAAATCGACAGTTTCGAAAGGCGCATCGCAGTTCCAGAAACTAAAATGAGATACTTCACCTTCGTATCTTCCATTAACTAAGGTTGCAGAACCTTCTTCTTTCCAGTAGCCATTATCCTCATCAAAATACCATAATGGAATTGTTGCTGGAGGATTTGTAATACTACTACCAACAGGAACCCTTATTATTGCAGGATCTCCTGGCGCAATATTTAATTCTTCTCCACCTTCTCCTCTTAATTCTACAGCAATCATACCATAAGATTCTAAAATTCGAAGTTCTCCATCTGTATTTTCTGCGGTTAAGTTTCCAGGCATCATTTGCGCAAAGTTTTCATTATCTACATTTAATGGTTTGATAATAATAGCCACTTCACCTTGATAAGGACCACCAAATTGATTTGTAAACTGCCCAGGAAACTCAACTTCTGTACCATCTGGCAAATCTATAGTTAATGCTTGGCCAGCTGTTATAGTTGCTACTGGCTCTAAATCTAGTAACATTATTTTAACTTGGTTTACACCACTTGTTGGAACTAAAGCTCGCGAACCATTAATAAAACCAGTCTTATTTGCTTTTATATTTGCAAATTTATTATAAACTGTAGCACTAATTAGTGAAAATACACCGTTAGCATCTGTAGTAGTAAATGCAGAACCTATATTAATAGTCACTCCTGCTATTGGGTTATTTTCTTCGTTTACAACTGTCCCAATAAAACGCGCTTGAATAGCATCTCCAAAATTTTGTAAAAACGGATTGGTTTCTCCATCTTCAGAACTTTCGTTTAAAGGTATATTATTGTCGTTCTCGCAAGCCGTTAACGAAAATAAAAAAACTAAAAGGAATACATATTTTATTAATTTCATAATTCTATCTTTTATCTTTATAAATATAACAACTAGTATTTAAAAACTCCTAATCTTTGAGTTTGATTTGTGGTAAGAAATTAAATATGTTGTGTTAAATACTTTTCTCAACAAATATTACCTCTTTTTCTAAATCAGTAACATTTGAAGGCTCTTTTCTATTTTTTTCTTGAATTTTTCTAACAATAGATGTTGTTCTATTTCTAGATAAAAACCTAGGCAAGTTTGCTAAAAGCTTATTTAAAACTCCAGGAACCGCAACTACTTTCCCTTTTAGCATGGCTTTATAACCATAAGCGGCAACGGCTTTAGGGCAAGCCATATTAAAGCTTATTTTATTGTTGGAAGACGAACTAGAAACCACTTCTTGAAAACAAGTTTTTGTTGGCCCAGGACATAAAACAGTTACAGAAACACCAGTATCTTTAAGTTCGTTTGCAATAGCTTCGGAAAATGAAAGTAAATAAGATTTAGATGCATAATACAAAGCCATCATTGGACCTGGTTGAAATGCTGCTAAAGAGGACACGTTTAATATTTTTCCATGATCTCGATCTATCATACCTTGAAGCACTAATTTTGTTAAATGCGTAATGGTAATAATATGTAAGTTTAACATCGCAGATTCTTTTTCCCAATCGGTATCTGCAAAAGAACCAAAAACGCCAAAACCTGCGCAATTAACTAGAACGTCTATACTAGTGTTTTCTAATGCATTAAAAACACTAGCAGCGCTATTACTTTTACTTAAATCTGTAGCAATAATTTTGACTTTACTATTTGATGTGTTTTGTAATTGAGTCTGAATTGTTTTTAGTTTCTCTTCGTCTATATCTATTAAAACTAAGTTATAATTATCCTTAGCTAATAATAACATTAACTCATACCCTAATCCTGATGCTGCTCCTGTTATTACTGCTGTTTGTTGCATATTTACTTTATATAATTAACACTACTCTTTTCCATCTACATAATCTTGCAAATAGGCAAAACGCGGTGTTAATTTACCATCATTTGTAGTCATTCTAGCTCTTTTTAATATACCATTCTCATCGTTATTAAAGAAAGCAGGAATTACATGTTTTAAAAACATATCTCCAAAACCTTCACTAGCATCTTTTGGTAATTCGCATGGCAAATTATCTACAGCCATCATTGTAATTGCTCCTTGCGCATCGAATGCTACTTCTTTTTCTGTTTTCGCATCGTAGCCATAAAATGGATCTGCAATGGTAGAAGGTCTAATGGTACTTGCTACTGGACCATCGATATCGCAAGAGATATCTGCTACTAAATTAATTTTAAATTCTGGATGTTTAGCATCTTCTCTTGTAAATAAATAAGGTGCTCCATCTCCATAAAAATGACCAGCTATAAAAAAATCTGATACTTTAGCATAAGGCATAAAGTTACTTATATAACCAGTTGCGTCCTTATAAAACTCAAACTTATCGCCTACTTTTCCATCTTTACGTTTTGCATATTCCATAACGTCTGCCATACAATATACTGGCTCTGTAAAATCACTTGTTAAGTATAGCGCATCGCTTACTTCTTTTATTTTTAAATGATCTAATATTTCTTTGGCGCCTTTGGCTACTTTACCTGTTCCTGTAAGTAGTATTTTAATGTTTGGAAGTTTTATTTTATCTAGTTCTGCTTTAACAGCATCTAAATCTCTAAGTGTTTCTACTTTTGGTAAGTTGAATAGCTTATCGCGCAAACCCAATGCTCTAAAACCGTTATATGCACCAACTAAGCCTGCATAACGACCAAAACCAATAAGTCTTACTCCGTTTTGCTTTACGATAGTTTCGTGATCATACATTTCGATATTCTTAGATAGAATTGCTTTTAACAGCTTTCGATTGTATGGTTGTTTTTTGATTGTATGACTGAAGAAAAAATATTTTTTATTCGGAATTAAAGATTCCATTGGCACTTCTTTTACGCCAAACATAACGTCTGCATCTGTGACATCTTCTGAAACATTAATGCCTTGATTTTGATACTCTGAATCACTAAATACACGAATATTAGAAGATTCCACGACAAGTTCTGCGTTTGGAAATTCATCTTTTAATGTTGTTAAATCTTGTGGTGAAAAAACCACACGACGATCTGGCGGGTTTTTGCGTTCTTTTATTATTGCAAATTTCATGTTGGAGATATCTTATTTGTTTCTGCTAAAATACTTTTATAATTAGGGTTTAGCAAATAAAAAAAGAGGTTTGATATTGCTTTTGAATTAATATTTTCTGTACTTTTGTGATACCTTAAAAGGATTGAAAGGTTCTTTCTTGATAAGTGCGTTAAGGATTGAGGCATTGTTGAAGCTCTTTTTTGTTTTTCTCAAAAAAAGCGACTGCCGAAAGCCTGACACTTTTTTGCCTTTAAAAGCAAAAATGAGTAACGCCAAAAAATTACTATATTATATTTGGGGTCGACTGGTTTTGACAGCGAGATTAATTAATTTGTAAGCACGTCGAGTAATGAAATTATACTCGTAAATACTTATTTTCAACTTTTTAAACGGCGAGAACAACTACGCTTTAGCTGCATAATCTGAATTATAGTAAGATTAAGCCTCGTCCTACTAGGTAGGAGAGCTAAATGTCTTCAGAAAGCCTTAGTTAATGGCGTTCTATTTAAGGCATCGTAAAAATTGACTATGATTGTGTTGTGCTTCGAGACACTTTTAAGATAAAGAAGATAAGTTGTAAGTGGGTTGTCTTTAACCAGCTTGCAATCGAAAACCCAAGAAAAGAATAAACGTGTAGAAAGCCCTTTGGTTACTTGTTTGGACGAGAGTTCGATTCTCTCCGACTCCACTTATTGAGTATCAACTCAAACCTAAAACCCTCTAAATTTATGATTTAGAGGGTTTTACATTTTATTCCATATCATTTAATAGTGTATAATATCATCTAAAAGGTGTGCAATTCGGTGTGCACAAAAAACACTTAATTATTGCACACCGAATATCCTATAAATACATGATTTACAGAGTGTTGCGTTAATTTTAAATTTGTAAATTTCATTTAAAAAATGTACTTTAAGGTGGAACTTTAAATGCAGTATTATGAGTAAGAGCTATCACCTCATGTTTTTTATAAGGAAAAGCAGATCTAAATCGCTTGATAATTCGGCGATTTATTTAAGAATCACTATCAATGGGAAACGCTCTGAAATGAGTATTAGTAGGACTATCTCACCTAAGAAGTGGCATCCAAAAAAAGGTAAAGCTATTGGCACAGATCGAGAAGCTATTGAAATAAATTCTCATATAGAAAATATCATTTATAACTTAAGAAAAGTACATCAAAAGTTGTTGGACGAGCAAGAATCAATAAACCCAGCATTGATGATTAAAGAGCTTACAGGTCAAAATAAAAAGACGCATTACGTTCTCCAAATTTTTAAAGTCCATAATGAAAAAACCGATTTATTAGCTGGAAAAAACATTTCTGTTAGTACTGCTAAACGGTATTGGACTTGTTATGATCACGTAAAACAATTTATTGAGGAAGAATATAACCTGGAGGATTACAAATTAAAAGATATCGATTACCGATTTATTACCAAATTTGAGTTCTTTTTAAAAACGACTAGAAAATGCAATCATAATTCTGCATTAAAATATATTAATAATTTTAAAAAGATTATTCGCATTGCTTTAGCGAATCAATGGATGGAAAGAGATCCATTCTACAATTACAAAGTTCAGTTCGAAGCTGTAGAGCGAGAATATTTAACAGCTGAAGAAATAGACATACTTTACACGAAAGAATTACATTTTGACAGACTGAAAGTGGTTAGAGATATGTTTGTCTTTTCTTGCTATACAGGTCTCGCCTATTCTGATGTTGAAAAGCTTTCTAAGTCAGATATCACAATTGGTATTGATGGCAAGCAATGGATAAATATTAGACGTACCAAAACAAATACGCGAAGTAGTATTCCGTTGTTACCCATAGCAAAAGAGATTTTAAGTCGTTATGCTTACGATCCAAAAGTTATAAAAAGTGAGCGTTTAATTCCAGTATTTAGCAATCAAAAATCTAATGCTTATTTAAAAGAAATAGCGATGCTCTGCGGCATCACAAAACCATTAACTACACATTTAGCGCGACATACCTTTGCGACTACTGTGACTCTAACTAATGGAGTACCTATTGAAACCGTTAGTAAAATGCTTGGTCATAAATCATTGCGCACAACACAACATTATGCAAAAATTGTAGACCGTAAAGTTAGTGACGACATGAAAATACTTGAAGAGAAACTGAAAACCCAGAGAAAAGACCGGAAAGAAAATCAATAATTCATTCCATTTTAATGCTAAAATCTATAGCGTTTTTAGACCTAATTAGTTTTACTATCAAATGATTCATTTTGCGATAAAAACGGAACATAACCAAAATCTGTACAAGTAGTGAACAAGTAATGAACAAGTTGTGGTACAAGTAGTGGTCCGTATATATAAACATTAATAAACAAAAGAAAACATTTATAAACTAAGCTATCAAAAAATATAAATAATTTTTTCATTTTTCAAAAAACTAAAAATATCTTATTTGGTTTTTAATTGTAGTTCAGAATCAAAAATAAGACGCTTTTTAAAAGCCCTAATCAATTATCTCTTCACTCTAAACACAAATATTATTAAGCCTCTAAATCGTTTTTAAAAGCTTTAAAATCAACAAATTATTAATGTACTTAGGAGTTCATAGTACTTGGCTTCAAATGATTTAATTTGATGTCTGTTCTCCATTATTTGAAGCCTCATTATTTATTTTAGTCTGAAATTCTTTTTTTTCTTGAAATCGCACATTGGCTTTTTGGTTAAGTTTTACATTACCCAAATGCTGTCTTTTTTCAAGCATTAGTTTTTGCTTTGGCTCAGTTACTTCGAAAAGAGATTGCAACATTGCCAATGTTGGTTTAGTTTGATTCTTTTCTATATCTTTTATAATGGCGATGAGTGCATTTATTCTTTTCTTAATCCGATTTTCAGTTTCCATTAAGTTTGGTTTCAGATTATCTTCTGGAGACAGTTCATTGCGTTCAAAAAACTCTAACATCAAAAGCAAAGTCATCGATTGAGATTTTGATATTTTCTTACAAAAATTTCGAAATTTAACTGCAACAGAAAGCTTAATTCCCAACTTCTCGAATCCCTCTTTTTCGTAACCTTTATCCATTTTTTCTGAAAAAAATTATTGGTTTCATTGGGCTGTAAGGATTTTTTCTGAAAAATCATTTCTATCCCCAGTTTAATAAAATATTAATTATCTGAATATCAATAAGTTAAATAATAGTAACATCGCGTAGCGTGTTACCCTCTTGCTATACCTTTTTTTCGATACATCTTCAAAAAAATATACTTCCATTTAAGATAATTTACCAATCAAATCAAACATTGTGATAACCATAATTTAAGAATCAATTATAGTTACTCTTGAATATTTTCAGCCTAATTCAGCTTTTGATTGCATTATCGATAAAAACATTTACTTATTATATCTAGAGCGTTTTCCTTTTCTTTTTTCTCATTAGTAGAATCTTTCAAAAGAAAAATTAACAGCTAAGAAAATAACATATGGATTCCCCTTATCATTTACTTCCCATAGAGCCTTCGCTGTTGCCTTTTCGATGTGAGTCTCCTAAAATTTAAATGAATAAGGACTTATAAAAAGAGCGACACAGGAGCCTGATTATGCAGTCCGTCTCGTTTAAATTTTAATGCTTTAGAAGATAAGGCAGAGGATTGACTATACTTAAGCGGACTCAACTCTTAAGATTGGGTCCAAGATTTTATAATAAAGCTCGTTCTCGGAATGTAGCTTTTGGCGGAATGGAGAGGAATGTGCTGACTTACTTATCTGGCTGTTAATTTATTGTAACGGAAAAAGTTAGGTAATTAAATAATAAGCTAATAGTATAGCTGCTGTCTAATTCATATAATCTTGCCAGGTTACCAAGATGTATTTTTCCTTACCATTATATTTCTTTTTTAAAAACCCGTATTCATATACAAACAGATAAATTTCTCCTTTTTGGTTTTTCCAGTAATGGGTAAAAAACTTAGGATCAAAGCCTTCACAAATTAATTTAGATTTTCGAAGGGTCGAAAAACCGGATTTATTATATTTCTTTAATATTTTTCTATTGGTTCTAAGTTTCCTGTCAACTATTAAATAGAAAGCTTCAGTTTCCTGTCGTTTTTCATACTGATCAATTGATTTGCATTTAGCAGAACAAAATATTTTATCTGTACGTCCTTTTACGATAGTACTACAAATTGGGCATTTCTTTATAACCATAAAACTAATAGTATATTATACTCATAATATACTATTTAATTTATAAAATCTAGTTAAAATTGTAATATGAATTCTATGAAATCAATTACGCTTTACCATTTGATGATTAAAAATCAAAAAATGATTGGTTTAAAATTTTCACCTGATAAGCTTATACAAAATTTAATAAAGGGGCTTCCTAATCCTAAATGGAGTCAAAAGTATAACATGGTGTATATTGAAAACACCAAAGTAAATCTCGGTATTATATATAATACATTCAAGGGAGTCGTATGGATAAATTACAACCGTTTTCTCACGAATAAGCCTATTAATACTCATAATGAAGATATTGATGTTGAGTGGTTTAGAAAGAGAGAGACCTTGCCAGAATACAGACTTTGCCCTGAAGCGTATTTGTTAAAACTAGAATTAAAACGCTATGCTAATAGTACGGTTAAAACTTATGTCACTTTTTTTGAACTATTCATTAATTATCACAATGATAAAGAATTAAAAGCCCTAGACGAAAACGACATTCGGTTATTTCTTCAGCATCTTATTCAAAAGAAACATTCCAACTCCTATGTAAACCAAGCTATCAATGCAATAAAATTTTATTATGAAGTTGTCTTAGGTATGCCCAACCGTTTTTATGAAATTGAAAGGCCTCGAAAAGAGTCAAAATTACCTAAGGTAATATCAAAGGAGGAAATACTTTCAATTATTGAAAACACCAACAATATCAAACATAGATGTATAGTACAGTTATTATATGGCTCAGGTTTAAGACGTAGTGAGCTTTTAAATTTAAAATTAGAAGATATAGACAGTAAACGAATGCTAGTCCGTGTAGAAGGTTCAAAAGGAAACAAGGATAGATTAACCTTATTGTCCAAAACAGCACTTATCGATTTAAGGAAATACTACCTTAAATATGAACCTAAAATATATTTATTTGAAGGCAAGAAAGGATTTAAATATAGTGGAGCAAGTGTTTTAAAGGTTGTAAAAACTTCAGCCGAAAAGGCACGTATAAGAACAACAGTGACACCTCACGTTTTGCGACATAGTTTTGCAACACATTTATTGGAGTCGGGTACAGATTTAAGACAAATACAGGTGCTTTTAGGACATGGCTCATCTAAAACGACTGAAATATATACACATGTTGCAACAAATACTTTTAAAAGTATTAAAAATCCCTTAGATTCGTAATACTAAAAATGGAATAAACATACTAAGGTACGTTTATCCAATTGTTGTGCACAAGTCAAAAACAAAAGAAATAAATGATATTTGAGATACCCTTCGATAAAAACCTTTACCAAACCCAAATGTTACTTCATTTTAATCTGACTTGGAAAAGGAATAAAGAAAATAACAGAATGAGATTAATTTGGGGAATTCCAATGGTTCTAATTGGTTATTATATGATTACTAGTGAAAACTATTTTGGCTATTTATTGATCGGTTTTGGAATTCATTCCATCACGAATTTCATAGATAATTATATACATTATCGAAAAAATAAAAAACAATATTTCGATTTGATTGAGACAGAAATTGACAATCAAAAAAAATCTCAAGAGAATAGTATTTGGGAATTCAATGAGGAAAGTTTTTGCTACAAAGATTATAGATATGAGACGAAAATGATATGGAGTTCATTTAAAAGCTACCGAGTAATTGAATCAAATTTATTTCTTGATATAAATATTGGACCCAGTTTATCGTACGTTCTGGCGGAATCTGAAATCGGAAAGGAAGAATTTGAAAAAGTAACTGAATTTATTAAAACTAAAATCGGATAAAAACCAGTGCACAACAATGGCTATAATTAATACGGGTTTTGGTGCTTAACCCAAAGTTTAGAGCTTTAAACCAAGTCCGCCAAATCTTTTGATTTGGCTTTATAAAAAAAAGATAAAACAAAATAAAAAGTTTTGGCTAAGTGCTTAATCGAAAGTTCACTACTTTTAATTCCCGTACTAACCATAGCCGAGCCGTTGGCAACTATTACCAATCATACTCTGAAAAAAATGACAAAAGAAGACCAAGACGAAAAAAAAATATTAGATGAATTGATAATATTGACCGATAAAACATTTTCTGTTAAATATTCTTTTTTTAATAAGTTAACTCCAGTCATTTTAGGATTTTTAGGTTTATTGGTAAGTTTGAAATCTGGGGATAATTCATCGAAAGTTTCGTCATTGCTTTTCTTTTCAACCATACTCTTATTAGGGCTTTGTGTCATTTTTTCTCTAGCAGTTTTATATTCCGAATTGCATTACTCAAAGAAGACTCTGAAAAATTATAAAGATGCAGCCACAAAACATATCCTGGACGGATGCGTAGAGAAATCAATAAATGTAAATGTAGAAAAAACACCATTTTACGAATTTTGTGAAAAAATGACACTTATCTCTTTAGGTCTATCCATTTTAAGCTTGATAATATATTCCTGTGCCTCAACATTTTGTATCTGAATTTAAATGCATTTACTTAAAAATATCGGAATGAAAAACCGTAATCTAAAAAAATAAACAGTTGCCAACACCGTATAAAAATAATGCGTAGTTTAGTGCTTAATCAAGAGTCCGTGCACTTTTGTTACGTCTGATTTTCCTGCGGAAAATCCTCGCACACAAAACCGCACTATTCTTATACATAAACGTTGGCAAACATTTAAGAGACTCGTTAACTAATTGAAAATCATCGTTCACTCATTTAGAGTTTCGGAATTACTAAACAAAGAATAGATTTGAAAATAATCTAAACTGAATGAAAAAAATTGGACTAATACTTTTGACAATTCTGCTAAATCTCAATTTGAGTTTCTCACAAACCGAATCTGAAATTGACTTACTATTAAACGGAATTTCGAAAACGGAAAACTCTAAAGAAATAACAAAAACGGAACAATCTAAAAAGATTATTGCTTTTGGAGAAAACTCGCTAAAAACTCTTGCGGAATTTTTTACTGACTCAACTCTGACTAAAGTTAAATCGGAATGTCAAGAGCGGAATTTAACGAAAGGAGAAATTGCAATTATTATCGCTGACCGAATTGAGGGAATGCCATATTTTATAGTTACTGGAGTTCAAAACTGTACGATGGAATTTTGTGAAAATAACCCGAACTTAATTGAATATTATTTACCTTGGATTGAGAAAGATGGTGGAAAATTATTTAAAGAAAAATATATCAATTGGCTCGCAAGTTATGACCGGAAATCAAAAAGTGAAAGACGGAAAGAAAAGCGGAAATTGAAAAAAGAGAAAACATAAAAACGATTTGCCAACACCGTATATAAAAAATTGCTGGTTTTGTGCTAAATCAAAGGTCGTTGCACGTTTGCTACGTCTGAATTTCCTTCGGAAATTCCTCGCACGCAAACCCGCAACTTTCCATATACATAAACGTTGGCAACAAGCTGAACTCACTCAAATGGAACGTCGAACGATAATAATATTTGGATTTTTATTCTGTTTAATCGGAATTTTTATCGCGCCTTTATTTTATGAAAATACGCAATACGGAGAAATTTTCTTTTTGCTAATATTATATCCACTTCCAGCTCTGATTTTAGCAATACTTAACGGATATTTACTTTGGTTTACTGAATTGAAAACTCAAAATCTGATTTTGAAAATCGGAATCGGACTCATTCCCATTCTGATTATGATATTACTCGCTTTTGGAAAGGAATCGCCAATTCAATTCATAGCGACTTTTGGAATTATTGGAATTGGAATAACTAATCTGATTTGGATTACGAAACTGATTAATAAAAAGCCAGTTGCCAACACCGTATAAAAATAATTGCTAAATTAGTGCTTAAACAAAGGTCGTTGCAGTTTTGTTACGTCTGATTTTCCTGCGGAAAATCCTCGCACACAAAACCGCAACTATTCTTATACATAAACGTTGTAGCACATTTAAGAAAACCCAATGGCAACATATCAATTTCTAACATTTGTACTTCCAAGAAAGCCGATTGAAACAAAATATGGCGGAATTCCAAAACAGCTTGAAATAAAACACGCTGAATGGGAAAAGTATTGGGGAAATTATGACGTGGAACTGAATGATGCACCTGAACCTGAATTTGAAGATGCGATTTCAACGAAATGGTGGAAAGGAATTCAAATTAACATTGCAGAATTAAGAAACGAAATTGACAAAATTATTCCAAGAGCTTCGTGGAATAACGAAAGTTGGAAAATCGAAAATGACGAAGTTGACCACGATTTGAGCATTGACTATAACGAAAAAGAGAATTTTATAGAAGATTTTAGATTTCGGACTGATATGAGAGATTCTAAACTGAATTTCTTAAATTCAATGTTGGAATTATGTGATAGAAATGACTGGATTTTAATGGACGAAAATGGAAATCTATGCAATCCGAATATTATAGAATTAGCGGAATTATTAAAAAATTCAAAAGCACATTTATTTATAACAAACCCAACTGAATTTTTTGATAATCTAAAATAAGTGATGAATAAAAGAAATTTAAAAATCATAAAACTATACATAATTAGCTTATTCTGTATTGTCTTTTATTTCTTATTAGAGAATTCTAGCATCATATCTGAACTCGTTCAAAAATCTGAAAGAGGTCGTTATGGTAGCTTCCTGACATTTTTTCTAACAGGACTATTCAAATACGGTTTATTAGTAATCGGAATAAGCATTATTTTAATTATGAGTTTTATGCTAATAAGAGAAAGGAAAAAAAACACTTGAATAAATAAAAACGTGCTACAACACCGTGTATAATTAATTGCTTTGGCAAGTGCCTATTTGGAAAATTCCTTCGGAATTTTCTCGCGTTCGTTTTTGTTTACTAAATTAGTTGCTTAACCACGCAACTAACCATACACAAAAACGTTGTACACAATATAACAAATCACATTCTGAACATCAAAAACCTATGAAAAATGGGCTTATTTGGAATGTTCCTCGCTAAAAAAGTTTTCAGAAAATTTAGTACTAAATTCCCGCAAGAGCAAAAAATTACTCTGCGAGATAATTTCTTTGCACTTGCTACTTTTCGTCTTCGAAAGAAAAAAAAACACAGTACTAACAACAGAAAATCAACCTCTTAAAAATCCTTATTTAGATTTATTATAAATAATTTGCATATGTCAAATGCAAAATATATTTTTGTCGAAAATTAATTATTTATATTAAGTCTAAATAAAAACAATGAAAAATTTATTACTAACCTTAACCTTATTTTTGCTAACTAATTTAGCATTTTCACAAAACGGAACAGTTTCTGGAACTGTTACAGACAATAATAAAACTGATCTTTTCGGAGTAAATGTTTCTTTAAAAAATACCACCAAAGGAACGCAATCCAACGAAAATGGAGAGTTTGAAATAACTAATTTAGAAAACGGAAACTACACGCTTTCAATTTCTTACTTGGGATTTAAAACAAGAGAAATTTCCATTTCAGTTTCAAATAATCAAAACACAAAATTAGAAACAATTACACTTTACGAAGGAAATGAAATCTTGAGCGAAGTTGTTGTTGAAGGAGAAAGACGTAATAAATTTTCGAGAAAGAAAACAGCATATGTTTCTAAACTTCCTTTAAAAGATATTGAAAACACACAAGTGTATAGTACAATTACCAATGAACTTTTACAATCACAAGTAGTTACAAATTTTGATGATGCTCTAAAAAATGCAACAGGAGTAGAACAATTATGGGCTTCAACTGGTCGTGGTGGAGATGGAGCTGGATATTATGCTCTTCGTGGATTTTCTGTTCAACCACAATTAGTAAATGGTCTGCCTGGATTAACAAACGGAACAATTAATCCTGCAAATATTGAACGTATTGAAGTTCTAAAAGGTCCTTCTGCAACTTTATTTGGAAATTCGGTAAGTTCTTATGGTGGACTTATAAATGTTGTTACCAAAAAACCTTATGTTGGAACTGGTGGAGAATTATCTTTTACTTCTGGAACTTATGGACTTAATCAAATCGTGGGAGATTTCAATACTGCATTAAGTAAAGAAGATAATTTGTATTTCAGATTAAATACAGCTTACACTACAGAACAAAGTTTTCAAGATGCAGGTTTTAGAAAATCATTTTTTGTAGCACCATCTTTATCGTATAAAGTCAACAACAGACTTTCATTTTCATTTTACGGAGAAATCACACAAGCAGAACAAACAAATCCAACCTTTTTATTCTTGAACAGAAGTGCACCAACAGAATCAGCTAATCTTGAGGAATTGGGTTACAACAACAAGCTTTCGTTTACAAGCAACGATTTAACATTGCTAAATCCAACACAGAATTATAGAATTGAAATGGACTATAAATTGTCGGACACTTGGCAATCACAAACCTTACTTTCCAAAAGCTCAACTTCTACGAAAGGCTATTACTCGTATCTATTTGAATTTGGTATTTTAGGCGATGATACATTTTCTCGTTTTATCAGCAAACAAAATGCAAATACACAAACAACCGATATTCAACAAAACTTTATAGGAGATTCTAAAATTGCATCGCTTCGAAATAGAATCGTTATTGGTTTAGACTATTTCAATGCAACCGAAACAAGTAATAATAGTGGTTACGCATTTTATGGAAATATAACACCAGAAGGAGGCTCAAATGGAGACAATCCTTTTACGCCAGATGTTGTAGAAACTGATTTATTTCCACTTTCAACTGCTGGAGTTGATGGTGTTTTAGAATCGCAAGCTGTTGGAAACAATAAATCCTCTTATAATATTTATAGCATCTATGCTTCAGATGTTGTGAACTTTACAGAAAATCTATCTGCAATGATAGGTTTACGATTAGACCGTTTTGACAATAAAGGAGATTTGACTAATACAGAAGACGATTTTGTACAAACCGCTTTTTCGCCAAAATTTGGCTTACTATATCAACCAATAAAAGACAAATTATCTGTTTTTGCTAACTATCAAAATGGCTTTAATAATGTTGCACCTCAATTAGTAGGAAATCCAGAAGATGGTCCACAAAGGTTAGAAACTTTTAAGCCAGAGCAAGCCAATCAATTAGAGTTTGGATTGAAAACAAATTTCTTTAATAACCGTTTAAACGCAACTATTAGCTATTACGATATTAAAGTAAAAGATAGAGTCATCATTGACCCAAATTCACCTTTTAATAGAATTCAAGGTGGAGAAATTGAGAGCAAAGGTGTAGAAATAGAAATCAATGCCAATCCACTTAAAGGGTTAAATATAAGAGCTGGATATAGTAATAACGAAAGTATAACTACAAAAACGGACGACCCATTAATTTTAAATAAAAGACCTTTAGAAGCTGGTCCAAAAACACTTTATAATCTTTGGGCAAATTACGAATTTCAAGAAGGAAAATTAAATGGTTTTGGTGCTGGCTTTGGTTTTAATGGTGCAAGTGAGCGTTTTGTAAAGAACTACACGACAACAGGTAATTTTACATTACCAAGTTATATAGTTGCAAACGCATCTGTATTTTATCAAGCCGATAAATATAGAATTGGGTTAAAATTAAACAATGCTTTTAATAAAGAATATTACAAAGGTTGGTCAACTATAAATCCACAAACACCAAGAGCATTATTGGCAAATATTTCATATAAATTTTAATTAGTCAAAGTCAAAAGGGCAACTTATTTTAATAGTTGCTCTTTTTAAATTTAAAACAATGTCATTTAAAAAAATACTTTTTCAACTACATAAAATTTTAGGACTTGCGACTGGACTTGTTGTTTTCATTGTTGCAATTACAGGTTGTTGTTGGGCTTTTAAAGAAGAAATTGAAAGCCTTTATGATGATTATAAAAAAGTAGCACCACAAAACGAATCTAATTTAACACCAACAGAAGCAAAAGAACTTACTAAAAAAATATTTCCAAACAACTCTGTTCACGGAACTATTTTTGGAAAAAATGACGATGCTATTGAAGTTATTTTTTATGATGCAGAACCAGAGTTTTACCAAAGTGTTTTTCTAAATCCGTATTCAGGAGAAATTATACAAATTGACGACCACCTTTCAGGTTTTTTTGCTTTTATCTTAAAAGGTCATATGCGACTTTGGTTACCAAAAGATATTGGCGAACAAGTTGTTGGAGTGTCGATTTTAATTTTTCTTTTAATCATTATTTCTGGTTTCTTTTTATGGTTACCTAAAAAGCGTAAAAACTTAAAACAGCGTTTAAAATTTGATTGGAAAAAAACAACACGTTGGAAACGTAAAAATTTCGATTTGCATACAGTTATAGGGTTTTATGTTTGTTCACTTGCGTTAATCATAGCATTTACGGGTTCCATGATGTCCTATGATTGGCTTCAATATGTCGTTTATAAATCGGCAGGTGGAGAAAAAAATCCCACTTTTTTAATACCTAAAAATCAGAGTGAAAACCTTGTAAATATAACTGATGTTTTACCAATAGATTTCCTTTTAACTAAACTCGAAAAAGAAAATCCAAATGCGGAAAGTTTTGAAATACATTATCCACATTCCAATTCAGATGCAATTTATGTCGAAGTAGGCAATAGTAAAGGTTTACACTACGATGCAGACTTTTTGTTTTTTGACCAAAACACATTGAACGAAATACAATCCGAAACCATTTATGGAAAGTATGAAAACACCAAAGTTGCTGACAAAATACTACGAATGAATTATGACATACATATTGGAGCAATAGGAGGAATTGTGGGCAAAATTATTGCATTTTTAGTTAGTTTACTCGTTGCAAGTTTGCCAGTAACTGGAATTCTATTGTGGTACGGACGAAATTATAAAAAGAAAAAATCTTTAGATAGCATTAAAGTTTAGTCTATAAATTACCATTCCACACACTTTTACGCCAACGCTTCATCCAAGCAAAAAAGAGTGTTCCATTACATTGCAGAAGAAACATTTGAGAAGAAAAATTTTGAGTAAGTTGGTTGTCTATTTACTTTAGCATCTGCCATCTGAAATTGGACAAATTTGAAACTAAAAGTAATTGCATAAACGAAATATTAAGTACTTAAAATCAAAGGCTTGGGGAAAATACTGTGTACAACAATGTATATAAAACATAGCTGTTACAGGCTTTTCGAGAGGTTCTTGTGTATTTACAAAGTACTCCAAATTTTTAATTTTGTATATTTAGAACAGAAAAATTAAATATAAAAATTAAAAATTCGGCTCGTGTATAATCCGAAAGATTAGTGTCTTTTTAGACGCTACGTTTCATATACGTGACCGTTGTAGCACATTTAAGAAAACCCAATGGCAACATATCAATTTCTAACATTTGTACTTCCAAGAAAGCCGATTGAAACAAAATATGGCGGAATTCCAAAACAGCTTGAAATAAAACACGCTGAATGGGAAAAGTATTGGGGAAATTATGACGTGGAACTGAATGATGCACCTGAACCTGAATTTGAAGATGCGATTTCAACGAAATGGTGGAAAGGAATTCAAATTAACATTGCAGAATTAAGAAACGAAATTGACAAAATTATTCCAAGAGCTTCGTGGAATAACGAAAGTTGGAAAATCGAAAATGACGAAGTTGACCACGATTTGAGCATTGACTATAACGAAAAAGAGAATTTTATAGAAGATTTTAGATTTCGGACTGATATGAGAGATTCTAAACTGAATTTCTTAAATTCAATGTTGGAATTATGTGATAGAAATGACTGGATTTTAATGGACGAAAATGGAAATCTATGCAATCCGAATATTATAGAATTAGCGGAATTATTAAAAAATTCAAAAGCACATTTATTTATAACAAACCCAACTGAATTTTTTGATAATCTAAAATAAGTGATGAATAAAAGAAATTTAAAAATCATAAAACTATACATAATTAGCTTATTCTGTATTGTCTTTTATTTCTTATTAGAGAATTCTAGCATCATATCTGAACTCGTTCAAAAATCTGAAAGAGGTCGTTATGGTAGCTTCCTGACATTTTTTCTAACAGGACTATTCAAATACGGTTTATTAGTAATCGGAATAAGCATTATTTTAATTATGAGTTTTATGCTAATAAGAGAAAGGAAAAAAAACACTTGAATAAATAAAAACGTGCTACAACACCGTGTATAATTAATTGCTTTGGCAAGTGCCTATTTGGAAAATTCCTTCGGAATTTTCTCGCGTTCGTTTTTGTTTACTAAATTAGTTGCTTAACCACGCAACTAACCATACACAAAAACGTTGTAGGTAATTTACCAAACCAAGAAACTGAATGGAAAAAATTCAAAATCAGAAACACACAAAAGAAACTCTCTACTACTCTATTTCCAGAATGTTGGAACGAGCATCTTATTATGGTTTTCGAGCTCTTGTGGTTCTTTATATGGTTGGAGAAACTCTGAAAATGGAAAGAACTGAAGCATTAAGTATTTATGGTTGGTTTACAGCTTCATTAGTGTTTTCTCAAATCGTTGGAGCTCTTTTTGGAGACTTACTAATCGGAAATAAAAAATCAATAATAATTGGTGGAATTATTCAAGCAATCGGAGCGTTTAGTTTATGCATACCCTCGACAACTGGACTTTATTTAGGCTTATTTCTTGTTGTTTTAGGTAGCGGATTTTTCACACCAAATATCATCTCAAATTTTGGAAAGACTTATTTGAATAAGACTAAACTATTAGATTCTGGATTCACGATATTTTATCTCGCAATAAATTTAGGTTCATTTTTGGGTATTTTATTAATTGGTTATTTAGGAGAAAAATATGGCTACAATATTGGATTCGTTATATCTGGAATATTAATGTTAATGTCAATAATTCCTATCTTTCTTACAAAGGAAAAAAGATTGGATGAAATTGAGAAAAATGAGTTTCCAATAAGTAAAAGAATTTTAAACATCTTAATTGCATTTATTGTTGTTGGTTTATTTTGGGGATTCTACGAATTATCAAGCATTCGGACTTTTGATTTACAATTACAATTGAGCGAAATATCAACTTTAGGTATTCCAAATCATTTATGGCAATCAATCAACTCTATTTTCATTTTACCCATTAGTATAATTGCGATTATTTTGTGGACATATTTTTACAGTAGTCAATTCTTTAAATTAATGCTTGGGTTTATTTTTGGAGTAATATCATTTGGAATATTGTTCCTGATTCCAGAAGTGCCGACTGAACAGCATACAATAACTTATTTGATTTCATTATTTTTTCTTGCTATTTCGGAAATTCATATTGCGCCAATAATTCATTCGATTTTAACAAAATATTCTAATCCAAAATATTTAACAATTCTGATTAGTTTGGCATTCCTGCCTACAAAATTAATTTATTTAGTTTTTGGGTTGTTTAACGATAAATTATATGACAATCCAATGTTAGGATTGAAAATTGGAATAGTTGGAATGACTATTATTGGAATTGGACTTATTGGATATGTAGTGTGGAATAAAAACTACCTACAACACCGTGTATAATTAATTGCTTTTGTCGTTGCCTATTTGGAAAATTCCTTCGGAATTTTCTCGCGTTCGTTTTTGTTTACTAAATTAGTTGCTTAAACACGCAACTAACCATACACAACAACGTTAGGCATAATTCTAAAAACAACCAATGAAGAAAAATCTATTTTTTATTTTTTTTTTAATTTATATGATATCATGTCAATCAAGTCTTGATTTTAACGAAAAAAATAAAGTTTATAAAGGAATTGATAACGAAAATGAATTATATCTAACTTTCATTAATGACACAATAGTTGGAATTAATTCGGACATTTTTAAAAATTGCGGTTGGAATTTCATGCATTTTAATGAAGATAAAAATGGACTTTATAAAACCAACGAATTAAAAACCGACACAGCTTGGTTTAGACCTGAAGGCCAAAATGTTAAAATGATAGAAGCTAACAATACTTTAATTTTTGAGAAAATCGAGTTAACAAAAACTAAAATTGATAAACTTGAAAATGATATAGAAGTTTCTCAAAATTTTACGAGCAAAGGAATAATTTATGAGTGTGGATTTGTTATTAAAGAAGTTGGCTATTTTTATGAAAGAGCAATACAAGAAGTCAAAAACAATCTAAAAAATCCAAATTCTGCAAAGTTTAACGAAGTTTATATCCGTAAACATAAAGAATTCAATGAGAACAGTGAGTATTTAGAAACCAAGACAACGAAAGTATCACTTGATGTAGAAGCAAAAAATGGATTTGGAAATTTCACAGAAGACACTTATTACGTGTTCTTTACTCCAAAAAAAGAGGATAATTCAAAATATGATATAGAATTTAGCGATTCACCAATATTGAATTCTGATTTAACAGAACGATATCAAAAATTAATAGATGAATCGAAAGATGAACTAGACTCTATAGATTTGAAAGAATAAAAACTATGCCTAACAACGTGTATAATCAATTGCTAGTTATGTGTGTACTCGGAAAATCCTACGGATTTTCCTCTGGTTCGTTTTCTTTTACTAATTTAGTTGCTAGCCAACGCAACTAACCATACACGTATTCCAAGATCATTTCCTAATAAATATTCTGTTTTTTTTTAAGCTGCATGCTGTTGTAAAACAACATAAGGTGTTCCTCTTTTCACAACAGCAAAAGCTCTTGCAATTAGTTTGTTTCTAACATTATTTATGGCTAACATTTTATCTTTTCCTTCTGCTACTTTTCGCTTATAATATTGTCTTAATTCACTATCATGTTGTATTGCAGAAACGCTTGCCATACTTAATAAGCTTTTCATTTTTCTGTCTCCTAAATAATGACATTGTTTTCGCTTATAGATACTGGTTCCAGAACGATGCTCGAATGGCGCTGTTCCACAATAACTAGAAAAAGCACGCCAACTTGCAAAGCGTGTAAAGTTTCCTGTATGGTAAATTAATTGACTAGCAACTACTAAACCTACTCCTTTTAAACTCGATAATAATTCATAATTTTTTTGCATCGATTCATCTTGAGAAATAATCTCTTTTATCCTATCCTCTACTGATTTTACTTGCTTAGATAAATAGTCTATACTGCGTTTTAAGCTTATGCAACCAGAATCTGTGGTTGGACTAGATAAAAGTATTTTCATTTCTTTTAAAGTACCTTTAAGACCTGCATTATTTCTAACTAATTGATCCCGTAAAGCTAACAGTCTTCCAAGCTCTAAATGAGACATACTTTTTACTGTACTTGGTTCCAACTCTTCTCTATAAAGCCAAGCATAACGTGCTATTAAAGCCGCATCAAGCTTGTCTGTCTTTTCTTTTACAATTCCCGATGAACGTTTTATTTTTAAAGGACTTTCTTCTACATAAACTATAGATTGACTAGCGAAATAAAGCGCTAATTTTAATGAGTAATATCCTGTATTCTCAAAACAATAAAAAACGTCAATTTCATTGGTATACTTTGAAACCCATTTTAAAAGACTTTTATAACCTACTACATCGTTAATAAACTCCTTATGTACTTCTGCTTGATAACAAAAGGCATCTATTGTTTTTTTTGAAACATCGATTCCAACGACTTCTTTGTAATTTTTCATATTTTTACAATTAGAGTGAATAAATATGTTGCGTTAACTACTTCCTTTATCGGGAGATTTTGACTCCTGGTATTCCAAATGGTTCTTGGCAACAGTATAGAAAGAGAGGACTCGTACGTGTAAGGGAGCGTTATTCTAAAACACGTTATAGTTCTCCTCTTTTTCTATCTAAAGATATTTATTACAAACTAAAGGAACACGTTACCTGCAAGCTGAAAAAACAATGACGCTGAATAAAATAACAGACAAACAAGGAACAAGTTATTTACACATAACTAAATCCGAAATCCTGACAATTGATTGGGCTGATGGAAAGAATCTAGTATTTTATGCGTTTGATAAAAGCAAAAACCTACGTGTAGTTGATAAAGAGTATTTTGGAGTTTCCACAGTCGGAAACAACTATAAAAAAATTGAAGAACAACTATCTGGCTCTTTAGAAGATTATTGCTCAACTAAAGGAGAAAACGGAGATATCTATTTCTGTACATATCAAGAAGATAAATTATATCGGTTTGACAAAGACGGAAATAAAACACTTGAATGGGAAGTTGAAATTGGAGTAGGTCATCCCATTTATGATATAAAGTTTGAATCACCTGACTCTATGTGGTTCGCATTTCCAACTGGACAAACAGTATCTCAAGTTTCAATTTCTGAAAAAAAAGAGATTTTTAAAGTTGGAGAATATTCTTGGGACGACAATTCCGAGTTCTTGAGCTATCCTGAAAGTATTTTCATCAATGAAAATCATTTGTTTATTCCGAATATGGGAAATAACCGATTATATAAAATAGATTTAAAAACGAAAGAATTAATCTTGGTTAGAACCTTTGAAGAAAAGATATGGCAATATGCTCAAACTGAATTTGGAACTTTTATTGTGACTGATTCTGGGATTTACGAAATGAAAGAATAATGGAGAAAAAGCCAGCAGGTAACAATGGCTATAATTAATACGGGTTTTAGTACTTAACCCAAAGTTTGGGTATATTTATGAAGTCCGCCAAATCTTTTGATTTGGCTTTAAAATAAAAAAGATAAAACAAAATAAAAAGATTTGGCTAAGTGCTTAATCGGAAATTCAGTAATTTTAATTCCCGTACTAACCATAGCCTAGACGTTGTAAACAATTAAAGCCGAATGGTATTTACAGAAGAAACAAAAGAAAATGAACTTTACGTTTTTATGAATGGAAAGTTGATTTACAAGAAATGGTTAAAAACTGGTCAATCTAAAGTTTTTGATGTTATGGCATATGACAAATACACTCTGAAATCAATAAAAAAAGCATAACAATTTGACTGAATACAATTTAGAATATCTACAATCTCTCATTGAAAATAAAGTTGAGGAAAGTCTTAATCTTGAATATAAATCTTCTGGTGCATTAGGAAAACAAAATAATAAAACAACTGAAATTTCTAAAGATGTTAGTTCTCTTGCTAATTCTGACGGCGGAATTATAATCTATGGAATTGCAGAGGATAACAATAACCACCTTCCGAAAGAAATTGATCCAATTGACAGAAAACAGTTTTCTAATGAATGGTTAGAGCAAATAATTCAAAGTAAGATTAGACCAAGATTGAATGATTTTAAAATATATCCAATCGATATTGAACTTAATAAGGTTGTTTATGTTGTTAAAGTCGGAAAAAGTAACACTGCTCATCAAGCAGACGACAAAAGATACTATAAACGTTTTAACTTCCAATCTACAGCAATGTATGACTATGAAGTTAGAGATATTCTAAATAGAACTAAAAACCCTGAAATTTCTTTAGATTTTAAATTTAAAAATCAACATAAAGAAATCATTATTTATGCAATAAATTCGGGCTCTGTTTATGCTAAATATGTAAATGTAAAATTTAGAATTCCAAAAAAGATCTGCGAGGAACAATATTATAATTCTTATAACAACGAATTTTTTCAAATAAATACTGACAACACTATTAGAGATGTACTTGATGTACAAATTTTGGGAATGGGTAATATCAGTGAAAAATATGGTCCTTCAAGATATGAACCTATTTTGCCAAGACAAAGATTTAAGCTAACTGAAATAAAACTAACCAATTACCCTTTTGATTATGAAAACATATTAGAATGGGAAATATTTTGCGATAACTCTCAACCAATAGCAGGAAAGATAAGATTTGCAGAATTGTTAAATAAATAAAAACAAAATGAAATTTCAAAAAGGAGAAGAAATAATTTATACAACTTTAAAAGGAAAACAATATCAAGGACATATTATTCACAGAAAATGTGATTTTCCAAATAATTATATCGATACAGGTTTTGAACACGGTGGTTTTGATTATCTAATAAGAATTGTAAGAGAATTGAAAGATGAAAATGTTTTTGTGAATGAAAAAGATTTGAAATAATAACTGTTTACAACACCGTATATAATTTATTGCTCGCTTCTTGCCTACTTGCGAAAGTCCTCGCGGACTTTCTTGGTCGGTAATTATTTACTAAATTGGTTGCTTGAAACACGCAACAAACCATATACAACAACGTTGTCTATCATTTATGAAAACACTTTTGTTAACATTAATATTTTGTCTTTTTAATCTGAATTCTTCCGAAATTATCGGAAAATATCAAATTGAAAGCAATCGTGCTGGAGATACTCTTGAATTGAAAAAAGACGGAACTTTTGAATATGAATCACGTGGAGACAGTTGTTATATGTGGTCTGACTTTTCGGGTACTTGGGAATTGAAAAATGACGAATTAACACTTTTTCATAACTACTCATTTCAAGAAGAAACGACAGAATATATTGAGAAACTAGATAAATTTTCTAGAGACTTTGTGATATTTGAGGTTACGGATAAAAACGGAAAACCTATATCTGAATTTGAAGTAAAATATTCCATTAATAATGAAACTCAAATCAAGAAAACCGATAAAAATGGAATTATAAAGTTCAATAAATATGATATTGAATCTGGTAAAAATGAAAATGTCGGAATTCAAATAAAATATCTAACTAATGGAAACGAAACATCAGAAAGCACTACTGTCAATGGAAATTCTGACAAAATTACTTTGAGAATTAATGACAAACCAAAGACAATTGAGAAAAGAGAAAAATATCGTTTCTCTTATAAAAATGGAATATTAAAGTCAATTGAATTTCCTTACGTTGAAGAAACTAGTACGTATAAAAAACTATAGACAACACCGTGTATAATTAATTGCTTGGTCACTGCCGACTTACGAACATTCCTGCGGAATATTCTATCTGTGATTTATTTGCTAAATTAGTTGCTTAACCACGCAACTAACCATACACAACAACGTTGGCAATAATTAAAAAATAAAATATGCCTGAAATAAATCTCATTAAATTAGAAGGAAAACCTTTTGAAAAACTTATTGAAGTTATAAGTAAAGGAATTGGAACTTTATATAAACCAAGAGCAATCAGAAAAGAAGCTGATTCCAAAGCTTATGAAATCGAGATTATTGAGCAAGCCAAATCAAAAGCTATTGCAGAAGGAAAAGAGCTTGAAGCAGATACATATTTAAGAATTCAAGAAAGACTACTTTTTAATGAAACTGAACGCCAAAAAAGCATAGATAATGTTGTAGAAATAGCGGCAGAACAACTTAAAAACGAAGATAATATATCCCCAGAACCTGTGGATAAAGATTGGTCAAAAAGATTCTTTAATATAGTTCAAGATATTTCCGATGAAGAAATGCAATCATTATGGGGTAGAATATTAGCTGGGGAAACTAAACAGCCAAATTCTTACTCAAAAAGAACTTTAGAGCTATTAAAAAATTTATCTAAAGCTGAAGCAGAAACATTCACGAAATTTGCTGAATTAAAGATAGTTTCTGGGAATGGTGTAATCTGGAACAATGACAATGGTGACTTTCTCAAAAAGGAATTTAATATTACTTTTAATGATAGGTTATTAATGACTGAATTAGGTCTGATTTCTAGTGAAAACAATCTTGAATTTAGTTTTCCACCAACAAAGACAGATAAATCAACTAATGTTATAGAATATGGGAACAAAGGAATTGTTTTATACAGAGATGAGAATACCCCAAAACAAGCAATTAAAGTTTTGGTCTTTACAAAAACGGGTATGGAATTATCAAAATTAATTGAACCAAAATCAAATTCTAATTATATAACTAAAATATGTTCAAGCTTCACAAACCCAAAAGTTAAAATAGAATATGGAGATTTGTTGAAAATTGGAGGAGGATTGAGGTTATTGAATAAATCGGAATTTAACAAATAACTATTGCCAACAACGTATAAAAATAATTACTGTTTAGTGCTAAAACAAAGGTAGTTGCGTATTTGCTACATCTGAATTTCCTACGGAAATTCCTCGCACGCAAACACGCAACTATTCTTATACAAGACCGTTGTCTATAATTTATGAAAACACTTTTGCTAACATTAATAATTTGTCTTTTTAATTTGACTTCGACCGAAATTATCGGAAAATATCAAATTGAAAGCAAACTCTCATATGATACTCTTGAGTTGAAAAAAAACGGAACTTATGAATATGAATCTCGTGGAGACAGTTGTTGGATGTGGTCTGATTTTTCTGGTACTTGGGAATTGAAAAATGACGAATTAACACTTTTTCATAATTACTCATATCAAGAAGAAACAACAGAATATATTGAGAAACTCGATAAATTCTCTCGAGATTATGTAATATTTGAGGTTACGGACAAAAGCGGAAAACCTTTATCTGAATTTGAAGTAAAATATTCCATTAGTTATAATAAATCTCAAATCAAGAAAACCGATAAAAATGGAATTATAAAGTTCGATAAATATGATATTGTTTCTGGCGGAAATGAAAATGTCGGAATTCAAATTAAATATCTAACGAACGGAAATGAAACATCTCAAAGCACAACAGTAAATGGAAATTCTGACCGAATTATTTTGAGAATTAATAGCAAACCTAAAACAATTGACAAAAAGGAAAAATATTTGTTTTCTTACAAAAACGGAATATTAAAGTCAGTTGATTTTAGATACGTTGAAGAAATAAGTACGTATAAAAAACTATAGACAACAACGTATAAAAATAATTGCTATTTTGTGCTTAAACAAAGGTAGTTGCGTATTTGCTACATCTGAATTTCCTGCGGAAATTCCTCGCACGCAAACACGCAACTATTCTTATACAATCACGTTGTAAAACATTTAGACCAACCATTGAACATAGAAGTAGACGATAGAGAAATAGTTCCTTTAAACGAATTTGAATTAGGCTGGAGATTTGAAAAAACTCATAGTCCTGATATTTCTGAATCTGAAAAGAAACAAATTCAACCAGTTTCTGAAATGGAATCGAAAAGACTGAATAAGGTCATTGACTATTTCGAACAGGAATATAATTTAAGAGAAAAATTTACTCAAACGGATTGGATAAGTGCGAATGCAGAAAGTGATGAGAAAATTGAGCGGTTTAGAAACCAACTCGAATTGACTTTGGAAAAATGGGACGAAGAAATAATAATAACTTGGCATCGGAACATTACGCTGAAAACAACGAAAGAAATATTTATAAAATATTGGACTGATTTTTTATATCCGAGTTCTGATGATGTAACTCTGATTTCGGAAAAAACGAATTGGGTAATGTTTTACCGACATTTTGAAGTGGCAAATATTTGGACTAAAACATCTGAATATTTAAAAGCGGAATAAAAACGTTTTACAACACAGTATAAAAATAATTGCTATTTTAGGCTTAAACAAAGGTCGTTGCGCTTTTGTTACGTCTGATTTTCCTGCGGAAAATCCTCGCACACAAAACCGCAACTATTCTTATACATAAACGTTGGCAACTATAACTCACTCGAACTTTGAAAAAGAAATAAATGAAAATTAAAAATTTAGGTTGGTACATTACAATGCTAATTTTATTTGGAATTGTTTTTTATGTTATCCCCAAATATCAGATTGATAATGACACAAAACTTTTTGAGAACAATTATGAAACTATAGCTTATTGTCAACTCGAAACAAAAAGTTTATTAAGTTATAAAAATAAACAACTTGTTAAGTGGAATTATACAATTGACGGTCGGAATTACAGAAAAGTTAAAGACCAAACAAATAACATACAAGATTCTGAATATTATATCATTCATTATAATCCTCAAAATAAGGAAGATATTGTAATTGATTATAAAAAATTTGTAATTAAAGGAAATTACAAAAACACAAGTAGCCTGAATATAAAAGAGGATTTACTTAATAATGACCTAGTTACTTTTGAATATTTTGTCAATGACAAAAAATATAAAAGAATTCAATCTTGTGAATTGAATAATGGATTAGATTTAGAAAAAGAATACTTGGTAAAATACAAAGTTGAGAATCCCAAAATAGCATATGTGTTTTTAGACAGTATACGAAAATAAAATAATTACAGTTGCCAACAAAGTATATAAAAAATTGCTGGTTTTACCTAAACCAATGTTTGTTGCTCGTTTGTTAGCTTCTGATTTTCCTTCGGAAAATCCTCGCACACAAACACGCAACATTTCATATACATAAACGTTGGCAACAAGCTGAAAAACCACGAATACGAAATTGAGAGATAAGAATAGAATACCGAAAATATTAAATGAACTTGAACGAATTTGGAAAGCGAATCCTGATTTTAGATTAGGTCAATTAATTGTTGCTGGTGCGAAACCAAAAGAACCTTGTCCTGAAGTATTCTATATTGAAGACGAAAATCTATTAGAAGGACTATTAAATTTCGAAAATAGAGCTGATTTAAAAACTCACGAATCGGAATCTATTCCCGATTGGAAAAAATATCCTAATGTTACCAGAATAGAACATAAAGAACTATCCGCAGAATTACTTTCGGAATTGATAAATGCTCTTAAAAAATCTGACAAAAGAATAGTTATTACACCAATTAATTTAATGAAATTGAACGGAGCACCTGTTTCTGACCAAACTTGGTTGTTAGGTCAAAAGCCAAGAATTAAAGTATTAAAAAAACTATTACGCGAATTAGAAGATAGCGGAATGT
This sequence comes from Lacinutrix sp. Bg11-31, assembly GCF_002831665.1. NCBI lineage: Bacteria > Pseudomonadati > Bacteroidota > Flavobacteriia > Flavobacteriales > Flavobacteriaceae > Lacinutrix > Lacinutrix sp. Bg11-31. Next base: position 165,377 of record NZ_CP025118.1, on the reverse strand, counting down.
TAACTGAACGAAAATCCAAACAAGATTTTTTAGGAATTAAAGAAATTGGATACGATATTGTTTAATAAAGGAATCGCTAAAAAAATATGACTGAATCGGAATTGAACGAAATAGAACGCAGAATTAATAACTCGACTAAAGGAAATTGGATTCCAATGATTGAGGGAATAACACACGATTCTGGCTCTGACTTTATTATGACAAACGTCGATAATAGTGATGATTTCAAAAATCCCGAAAGAGGTCAAGATATTGAACTAAATGGTGGAACAAAAGACGATATCGTTTTTATTGCAAACGCCAAACAAGATATTCAAAAATTGATTGCGGAAATAAGGAAACTGAAAAACAAAACGGAATAAAGCCAGTTGCCAACAACGTGTATAATTAATTGCTTTGTTCTAGCTTACGTGGAAATTCCTGCGGAATTTCCTCTGGTTCGTTTTAGTTTACTAATTTAGTTGCTGAAACACGCAACTAACCATACACAACAACGTTGTCTATAATTTATGAAAACACTTTTGTTAACATTAATATTTTGTCTTTTTAATCTGAATTCTTCCGAAATTATCGGAAAATATCAAATTGAAAGCAATCGTGCTGGAGATACTCTTGAATTGAAAAAAGACGGAACTTTTGAATATGAATCACGTGGAGACAGTTGTTATATGTGGTCTGACTTTTCGGGTACTTGGGAATTGAAAAATGACGAATTAACACTTTTTCATAACTACTCATTTCAAGAAGAAACGACAGAATATATTGAGAAACTAGATAAATTTTCTAGAGACTTTGTGATATTTGAGGTTACGGATAAAAACGGAAAACCTATATCTGAATTTGAAGTAAAATATTCCATTAATAATGAAACTCAAATCAAGAAAACCGATAAAAATGGAATTATAAAGTTCAATAAATATGATATTGAATCTGGTAAAAATGAAAATGTCGGAATTCAAATAAAATATCTAACTAATGGAAACGAAACATCAGAAAGCACTACTGTCAATGGAAATTCTGACAAAATTACTTTGAGAATTAATGACAAACCAAAGACAATTGAGAAAAGAGAAAAATATCGTTTCTCTTATAAAAATGGAATATTAAAGTCAATTGAATTTCCTTACGTTGAAGAAACTAGTACGTATAAAAAACTATAGACAACACCGTGTATAATTAATTGCTTGGTCACTGCCGACTTACGAACATTCCTGCGGAATATTCTATCTGTGATTTATTTGCTAAATTAGTTGCTTAACCACGCAACTAACCATACACAACAACGTTGTAAAACATTTAAAAAAACATTTGAACATAGAAATTGACCATAGAGAAATAATTACACTAAATGACTTTGAGTTAGGTTGGAGATGGAAAAAAACTCATAATCCTAATATTTTAGAAACTGAAAAAAATCAAATTCTACCAGTTTCTGATATAGAATCGAAAAGACTTTATAAGGTAATAAAGTACTTCGAAACTGAAGGGAATCTATCAGAAAAACATGTTCAAACTGACTGGCTAAGTGCAATTCAAGAAAGTGAAGAAAAAATTGAAAGATTCCGAACTCAAATCGAATCTATCCTAGAACCATGGGATGAAAGCATTTTAATAAATTGGCATCGGAATATTACTCTGAAAACAACAAAAGAAATATTCTTAAAATATTGGACTGATTTTTTATATCCAAGTTCAGATGATGTAACTATAATATCAGAAAAAACTAACTGGATAATATTTTACAGACATTTTGAAGTTGCTAATATTTGGACAAAAGTATCTGACAATAACTAATCTGAATGAAACATTTTACAATAATGCTCATTTCTAAAATATCCATAATTATAAGTATAATCGGAATTTGGATTGCCGTAAAAATCCAATACGATTTATTTGTTGGATACCAAACTGCGAATGCAAAGACGCAAGCATTATATGGACTTACGCATTTAATGCAGATACATTACGTTTTCATAGGAATAACTTCTTTTATATTTTCAATAATTTCAATTTTTATAAAAGAGAACTTAAAGACAATAATCTTAACATTAAGTCTATCTATTTTATCAATTTTACTTTTGGTTTTAGAAATATGGAGATTATTCTTATAACAAAAAACGTTTCACAACACCGTGTATAATTAATTGCTGGTCACTGCCGACTTACGAAAATTCCGCTGGAATTTTCTATCTGTGATTTGTTTGTTAACTTACTCGCTTAACAACGCAACTAACCATACACAACAACGTTACCACACATTTGAATGAACATCGACAACAGAACTAAATTAGAGGAATGGCTTGACCAAAATTATTGGTTTGAAGAAGGATTTATATCTGAAATTAATGATTCAAAAAACGGACTTGAAATTGTAATCGGATATCAAACAGTTGGAACATATGTCGCAGGAGAAAAGCAGGAATTAAAGGAGTTTTGTTTAAAACCAATCGGACTTAAGAATTGGACTTATAAAAAAGAACAATTCTCTCCAACAAGCGAATCTTGCATTAACGGAATTGATTTGACAGAAAAAGGGATTGGTTTGAAATTCGATACAGGAAGTCTATTTGAAATGGCTTGTGAATCCATAGAAATTAGCGAACCGAAAATCACTCGAACCTACACAAAACCTCGGACTAGTAATAGAGGAATTTATGTGACTGCAATTCTAAAAGAAGTTCCAAGAGTAGATTATTGGATTGAAGAATTTAAAAAACATAATATTAAAACAGGTTTTAGATATTTTTCAAGCGAGCTTATTCAATCCGAAAAAGTTCCATATCCAGATTATAGTGGATACTTTATACAAACTTTGACTAAAATAAACGAAACTCAAAAAGGATTATTCTTCAAATTTGTCGGAATTGAAAACGGCGAATTAAGAATCTCTATTGAAAATGGGGATGAAAATAAAGAGTTGTTCAAAACCATTGAATTAATTGTTTCTGGTTGGAAAAACACAACAATTAATTCTGGGAATGTGAAATTTACTGGAGAGGAATTTAAAGAGTTTTTAGAGAACGGAAAATATCCAGAACGAATTGAAAAAATAAAAAACGTGTGGTAACACCGTATAAAAATAATGCTTAGTTTAGTGCTTAATCAAGAGTCCGTGCATTTTTGTTACGTCTGATTTTCCTGCGGAAAATCCTCGCACACAAAACCGCACTATTCTTATACATAAACGTTGTGTACAATGCCTAAAATGATCCAGAAATTTAACTTAAAACTGATTTTATTAGAATGTTTCGCTCTGATTTTTATCATAAGCGGAATTGACCGATTGTACGTGGCATATAACGGAAATCAATTCGATGCTTTAATGAATGAAGATTGGGGAAAATTTGAATCGCTGACTGATGTTAGAGTTGGAGAATTTTTTATTAACCAAGCATACTGGACTATAGCAAGTCTACTAATCGGAATTTTAATTGTTGGACTTATAAACTGGAAAAACAAATTCGGAATCATAAATTCAATAGTAGCTCTCATTTTGACATTTGGAATATCTGCTACTGGAATTTACTCTGACGGAATAATAAACAGATATCTGAATTACTTTTGCGGAATATTTGCTGAAGGTTATGGAATGGCTTTTTTAATTGGCGGTTTGATAATAGCATTAATCGGAATTATAATTTTATGGAAAACTATAAAAATGAACAAAAGCACTATACACAACACCGCGTATAATTAATTGCTAGTTTTAAGCCTACTTACGAACATTCCTGCGGAATATTCTATCTGTGATTTATTTGCTAACTTAGTTCCTTAAATCACGCAACTAACCATACACAATCACGTTGTATGCAATACCGGAACGATGAACGAAACCGCTGAAAAAATCCTAAAAAACAAATCCGATTATAGAAGGAATCTAGAGTTTTTGGATACAAAATATAACGGAATATTTTCAAGAAAATTAATAAAAGAAAAAAATGAGATTAATATTCTATCTCTATTTTCTGAAATGGAATTTGGATATGTCCTAAATCAATTATTTTCAGAAGTAATTTACGAACCAAAGATAAATGGAAAAACCCCAGATTGGTTAGTAAAATCTGAAAATCAAAATATCATATTTGAAGTAAAGAAAATAAATCCAATTGAAAAAGAATTAAATAATAAAATTGAATCATTTAAAAAAGATGAATACTTTGGAAATACTCAAAGTTCATTTATTACTTCAATTAATAATTTCATCCCACAAATCTCAAAAATCACTAACAAAGAAGAAACATACAGAGATTTAATTAAAATAGATAACTACAAATTAATTATTTGTATTGATGTAATTAACTTACAAAAAGATTTTATAACAGATAATGACTTAAAAGAATATTTAGACTTTGAAAGTAAATATTCAATTCTGAAAAATTATCCTGAATTCTGTGAAAACGTAGCAGGAATTATTGGGAAACCTATTTTCGGTAATTTAGTCTTTATTGAAAATAAAATTTCTAAATTTAATATTAATAAAAGTAATTTGAATATAATTGAGAATATTTAAAGTACTGCATACAACATCGTATAAAAATAATGCTTAGTTTAGTACTTAATCAAAGGTTAGTGCAGTTTTGCTAGCTTCTGATTTTCCTTCGGAAAATCCTCGCACACAAAACCGCACTATTCTTATACATAACCGTTGTCTTTAATGCCTAGATATTTCTAGGTCAGCAAATTTTCAGCTTATAAATAAAGCCGTTTTAATCAAAAAAAACTGAACTATTCCTCAAGTACAAAATGGAATCAATACGGAATTTAGTGCGTGTCATATTACTGTCATATCTTTGTCATATATGTGTCTTATCGCTTACAATATAAAGGAGAAGTTAATATTTAGATTTGCATAAAACTTAAAACAATAAGAATATGAATTCTAACACAACTAACTTAAGAGATATTAAAAAAATGAGATTAGAGCGTCATTGGTCTCAGGAACAATTGGCGGAAATGAGCGGTTTAAGCATAAGAACTATTCAACGAATAGAAAACGGAGAAAACGCAGGGTTAGAATCTCTAAAATCTTTGGCAGCCGTCTTCGAAACCAATATTGAAGATTCGAATAAAAAAGAAGAAGTAGATCAAATTAGAAAAGAAGAAACGTATATCCAAAAATTAAAGGGGTTTTATAAACTTCTTGGTCTCTCGCTAATTAACCTTATTTTATTCTTTTTTATTGCGGTTAATGACTCAGATTCGGAAGGTTGGTGGTTGTTTATTTACATGCTTATTACCTGGATTGCTTTCTTAGGAATTTATTCTTTCATTAGTTTTGATTTCTTTGGAGAAGAATGGAAAAGAAAGATGATTGATAAAAAATTCAAAAAGAAATAATGATTTTTAATTAGTAATAACGAATGACAAAACGGACAAAAAAGCACTAAAGACAACAACGTGTATAATTAATTGCTTGTTTCAATCCTACGTGGAAATTCCTGCGGAATTTCCTCTGGTTCGTTCCATTTTTGCTAAATTAGTTGCTTAACCACGCAACTAACCATACACGTATTCCAAGATCATTTCCTAATAAATATTCTGTTTTTTTTTAAGCTGCATGCTGTTGTAAAACAACATAAGGTGTTCCTCTTTTCACAACAGCAAAAGCTCTTGCAATTAGTTTGTTTCTAACATTATTTATGGCTAACATTTTATCTTTTCCTTCTGCTACTTTTCGCTTATAATATTGTCTTAATTCACTATCATGTTGTATTGCAGAAACGCTTGCCATACTTAATAAGCTTTTCATTTTTCTGTCTCCTAAATAATGACATTGTTTTCGCTTATAGATACTGGTTCCAGAACGATGCTCGAATGGCGCTGTTCCACAATAACTAGAAAAAGCACGCCAACTTGCAAAGCGTGTAAAGTTTCCTGTATGGTAAATTAATTGACTAGCAACTACTAAACCTACTCCTTTTAAACTCGATAATAATTCATAATTTTTTTGCATCGATTCATCTTGAGAAATAATCTCTTTTATCCTATCCTCTACTGATTTTACTTGCTTAGATAAATAGTCTATACTGCGTTTTAAGCTTATGCAACCAGAATCTGTGGTTGGACTAGATAAAAGTATTTTCATTTCTTTTAAAGTACCTTTAAGACCTGCATTATTTCTAACTAATTGATCCCGTAAAGCTAACAGTCTTCCAAGCTCTAAATGAGACATACTTTTTACTGTACTTGGTTCCAACTCTTCTCTATAAAGCCAAGCATAACGTGCTATTAAAGCCGCATCAAGCTTGTCTGTCTTTTCTTTTACAATTCCCGATGAACGTTTTATTTTTAAAGGACTTTCTTCTACATAAACTATAGATTGACTAGCGAAATAAAGCGCTAATTTTAATGAGTAATATCCTGTATTCTCAAAACAATAAAAAACGTCAATTTCATTGGTATACTTTGAAACCCATTTTAAAAGACTTTTATAACCTACTACATCGTTAATAAACTCCTTATGTACTTCTGCTTGATAACAAAAGGCATCTATTGTTTTTTTTGAAACATCGATTCCAACGACTTCTTTGTAATTTTTCATATTTTTACAATTAGAGTGAATAAATATGTTGCGTTAACTACTTCCTTTATCGGGAGATTTTGACTCCTGGTATTCCAAATGGTTCTTGGCAACAGTATAGAAAGAGAGGACTCGTACGTGTAAGGGAGCGTTATTCTAAAACACGTTATAGTTCTCCTCTTTTTCTATCTAAAGATATTTATTACAAACTAAAGAAACACGTTGTAAGCAAGTTAACCACTCATATGAAAACAAAGAACTTCATAATTATATTATCAATCGTCACCCTTTATTCTTGTAAAAAGACGACTGAAAAAACGGCTAAAGGTCTTACTGAATTAACTGAAAATTGGAACACAAAAGAGACTTCTTTTTGGATAGAAATAAAAAAAGACAGTTCACTTACGGAAATTGAATCTTCTGACACTTTAAAATATCCGGCTTTTAAAGTCAAAAAAAAGTTTGAATTAAAAACAAATGGTAAATTACAAATTAAAAAAAGTTTGTTAATTAATTCATTAAGTAGAAGTAAAGTTTTTGAAACTGATATTTATTCAAAAAAAATAAACGCAAACATTAAATCTAGATTATATCTGACTTATGATTATCTATTAAAGGAATATACAATCATTCTCTTAGACACTGTGGCAACTGATGAAAAAAGAAAATCGAATAAAATTCAACTTGATAGTATGTATAAGTACGCCGAAAAAAATAATTTATATTTATGCGGAACAGCTGCGAATGAAATTTTATATAAAGACATACCCGAATTCCCTTCAATGAAAGAAGTAAGTTTAGATTCCGCTTTAATAATTATAGATGTTTGGAAAAATGAATAAAACCTGCTTACAACACCGTATAAAAATAATTGCGGTTTAGTGCTTAATAAAAGGTCGTTGCGTGTTTGTAACGTCTGATTTTCCTGCGGAAAATCCTCGCATACAAACCCGCAACTATTCTTATACATAAACGTTAGCAAACATATGAAAAAAGCGAAGTACAGAATAATAATTGGAATTTTATCAATCTTGATTTCTGTAATATTTCTAATCTCTGAAGTTCCAATCTATTTTGAACAAAGAAATCCAGAAAACAGTTTAATTAGCTATTATTATATATTAACTGCTGAATTGCACGCTGGTGGCTGGATTATAGCATTAGTTTTATTAATTTCTGGGCTATTGTTAATTTATAAAAGCAAACTTTCCCAACTGACTTATAACTTATTTGGAATAGCAATTATTGTGGAATGCATTGCGCAGATTATAAGTCGAGATGTAGGAATTTTTTATGGCTATCTCTTAGTTGTTCCAATTGGATTAGGTGCTTTTTCACTATTCATTACTAATTCTAAGAAATGGAAAGAGCGACTGGATTGGAATACTCAAATAGGAAAAAAAGTTTTGATTGTGAATACTGTGCTTGCATTAATAATTGTTGAATTTCCAAGATTGATTCTTAAAGGATATGATTTGTTATAAAAAAATACGTTTGCTAACACCGTGTATAATTAATTGCTTTGGCAAGTGCTTATTTGGAAAATTCCTTCGGAATTTTCTCGGGTTCGTATTTGTTTATTAAATTAGTTGCTTAAACACGCAACTAATCATACACAACAACGTTAGCCACAATATGACGAAAACCCAAATCAGAGATATAATAACAAAGATTCATTTCTACCTTTTAGGATTTGCATTACTCAATTTCATTCTGAAAAACACAATTGAAATAAGTCTAAATTACAGATTCGCATATTTAATAACGATTTTGATTTATGGAAGCGGAATTATTCTCTTTTTTTGGAATTTCAAGCCATTTAAGAAAATTGGGTTTTACTTTGGTTTCTATGCAATTACACCAATTCTGACTTTATTGTTCTGGTTGTTTGGCGGAATATTTTTCGGAATTATAGCATCAATAGTGCTTTATCCTATTCAACCGAATCACATACAAATTGAGAAAAATGATTTTGTGATTTATCAAGAAAATCAAGGATTTTTGGGAATGTGTTGTCCTTATGAGATTACGGAAAAGCAATTTTTAATACTTGAAAAGAAAATTAAAGAAATAGATTTAAACACTGAAATTGAATTTAATGATAATTCAATATATACAATAAACGGAAAAACGGAATTAAAAATTAAATTTGAAGGATATCAATTTTTAGAAAGGAATTTACCTGAAAGAGATACAATAATTTTAATCAAAAAAGAATAAATACTGTGGCTAACACCGTATAAAAATAATTGCGGTTTAGTGCTTAATCAAAGGTCGTTGCGTGTTTGTAACGTCTGATTTTCCTTCGGAAAATCCTCGCATACAAACCCGCAACTATTCTTATACATAAACGTTCTACGCAATTTGAGACAAACATTACGCTGAACAGAAAACAAGTATTAAAAGATAAAATTATGGAAACTACATTGATTATCGGATTTGTGATTTTAACCATTGTATTATGGTCTTGGGCAATTCTAGATATTATAAAATCGAAATTTAAAAGCCCAATAATGAATATAATTTGGCTTTTAGGAGTTCTGCTTCTTCCTGTTTTAGGTTCAATATTGTATTTCCAATTGAGAAAAAAGTATGTGATTAAAGAACCAAGAAAATTTCAACCCAATTTTAATAAAACGGAATTAAAAACAACTGAATAAAACACTCTAAATCGGAAAAGAACGCAGAATTTACTCTTAAAGAATTATTACTCTAACGGAATTTATAAATGTTGCGTAAAACTGATCTGAAAAATAGAATTAAATCTTTCGGAGTTTAGCAAGTTTCGGAATTGAAAAAACTGAAAGAAAAATTTAGCGGAATAAAAAACTGCGTAGAACACCGTATATAATTTATTGCTAGTTCTAGCCTACTTACGAAAATCCTTGCGGATTTTCTATCCAATATTTATTTATTAACTTAGTTGCTTAAACACGCAACAAACCATATACATAAACGTTGTGCGTCATTTAAGAAAAATCGAAAACGAAAGAAATTGAGTTGGATAAATAAAATATTTGGAACAAAAAAGGTAGAGGGAATTCCAACTCGAAAAATTGACTATATCCAAATAACTAAGGATTGGAACGCAGACCCAGTTTCACCTGAAATTGAATTAAAAGTGGACGGAATTGACTTAATAATGGATATTTATCTCAATCATTTTCAATTCAACAAATATCAGGAAGGCGACAAAGTTAAAATCCGATTTAAAAACTGTGCGAAATATTCTCTGAATACTTGCAATGACGAAGGGTATTCCTATGGACAATATAGAACAAATCACAACGAATTACCTTGGGGAGAATTCTATGAAATTAAAAGCGGATTAGATAAAGAGTTGCCGAATCCGATTGAGAAAATTCAAACTAGCAATTCTGACAGAAAACATTTTATTTTCTTTTTTAAAGACGAGACATTTGAATGTCTTGCTTCTGATTATTATTTAGATTTTTACAACGAAAAAGTACTAAACCAATGTAAAAAAAACTATAATGTTGTTTTAGAAGGCAAAGAAATTGGAACTTCTAAACTAGAAAAAGCAGATGCACCAATGGGTGTTGCATTTGGACTAATTGAATTCAATGGAATAGAAACGCCATACGAATTCTTTAAAGAATACTGCTTGAAAAATAATATTGTAATAAATACTGACGACCCAGAATTTGAATTTATTGATACTAAAGTAATATCAGAATTAAAAGTATTGAGACAGGACGGACTTGAAATAAAAGGAGTTGCCGGAAATGCAATTACAGGAATGAAAAATGAAGGATATGAAATCTCAATTTTGGGAATAAGTTACCCATTTTATGAAGAGGAATTTCCTCATCATGTTGAACATTATAGAAATATGTATAAATCGGAATAAAAACGAACGCACAACAGTGTATAAAAAACATAGGGCATTTGCGCTAAACCGAAAGTTCAGTGAATATTTATAAAGTCCGCTAAATATAAAATTTGGCGTTTATAGTAGAAAAGATAAAAGCAAAATATTTATATTTAGCTAAGTAATAAACCGAAACGATAGTGCTTATTTATTGCCCTACGTTTCTTATAATAAACGTTGGGCATAATTTAAACGAATGATAGAGATTCACATTTTACAGTTCTTTTTAGGAGTAATCCTATTTTTTATAATCAATTGGATTGGAAGACATTCTTATTCTGTTGGATATATGCAAATTTCAATGTTCTTGAAAGTTGAAGAAGCACCTGCTTTTAACTTTCTGTTCCGAATAATTAGCCCAATTGTTTACCTTTTTATCGTCTCAGCTATTCTGTACAAGCTTGGATTAGACAAATTCGTAGCTAATGTTTTCTTTATTTCTATTTACTACATCTTATTCCGTTTAGCATTTAATCTAGCCACTAATCGTGGACTTTTAATGAATTGGTATAGACAAGTGCTTTATTGGATTTCAATCGTTTCAATTTCTTATTTCGCCTATACAGAAATCATATATAAAAAAGAGAATATACTTCCCGACTTTGATACAATTTCAAATGAATTATGGATTATAATATTAATTTTTTTATTTCACACCCTGAATAGAATTAGAATATCTTCTGACAAAACCATCGAGAGAAAGGAAAATTATTTAAAAAGTCGCCTTTCGTCTTTTAAAGAAAAGTATTCTGATTTAGTCAATGAAAATCTAAATAATGACAAACTTAAATCTATAGCTTATGCTATAATGATTTATGAAGATTTCAACAGACCAAAAGCTGCTCGATTAGTTGAAAATGCTCGTTTTAAAATTACAGGTAAAAAACATTCTCTTGGACTAATGCAAGTCCAAACAAGTGAATTTATCAATGACAGAAAAAGTGTTGAATTAGGTATTGAAAAACTCAATAAAGCTTACAATAAAGAAATTAAAAAAAGAGGATTAGACAGAAAAGAATCTATTGAGATTTTATTACCAGATGCTTGGAGCAATGAATGGTCTATGGAAAGAAGAATTGTTTCTAATTATAACAAAGACGACAACTATGTTGATGAAATTCGAACTTTAACAGAAAAAATATTTGAATTAAATACTTCACAAAATAAAACATACTTATTTCCTACTTACAACGGAGATAAAAATGATTACTATGGAGAAGAAGAATAAAAACTATGCCCAACACCGTATAAAAATAATTGCGGCTTAGTCCTTAATCAAAGGTCGTTGCGTGTTTGTTACGTCTGATTTTCCTTCGGAAAATCCTCGCATACAAACCCGCAACTATCCTTATACATAAACGTTGTATGCAATACCGGAACGATGAACGAAACCGCTGAAAAAATCCTAAAAAACAAATCCGATTATAGAAGGAATCTAGAGTTTTTGGATACAAAATATAACGGAATATTTTCAAGAAAATTAATAAAAGAAAAAAATGAGATTAATATTCTATCTCTATTTTCTGAAATGGAATTTGGATATGTCCTAAATCAATTATTTTCAGAAGTAATTTACGAACCAAAGATAAATGGAAAAACCCCAGATTGGTTAGTAAAATCTGAAAATCAAAATATCATATTTGAAGTAAAGAAAATAAATCCAATTGAAAAAGAATTAAATAATAAAATTGAATCATTTAAAAAAGATGAATACTTTGGAAATACTCAAAGTTCATTTATTACTTCAATTAATAATTTCATCCCACAAATCTCAAAAATCACTAACAAAGAAGAAACATACAGAGATTTAATTAAAATAGATAACTACAAATTAATTATTTGTATTGATGTAATTAACTTACAAAAAGATTTTATAACAGATAATGACTTAAAAGAATATTTAGACTTTGAAAGTAAATATTCAATTCTGAAAAATTATCCTGAATTCTGTGAAAACGTAGCAGGAATTATTGGGAAACCTATTTTCGGTAATTTAGTCTTTATTGAAAATAAAATTTCTAAATTTAATATTAATAAAAGTAATTTGAATATAATTGAGAATATTTAAAGTACTGCATACAACATCGTATAAAAATAATGCTTAGTTTAGTACTTAATCAAAGGTTAGTGCAGTTTTGCTAGCTTCTGATTTTCCTTCGGAAAATCCTCGCACACAAAACCGCACTATTCTTATACATAACCGTTGTATGCAATACCGGAACGATGAACGAAACCGCTGAAAAAATCCTAAAAAACAAATCCGATTATAGAAGGAATCTAGAGTTTTTGGATACAAAATATAACGGAATATTTTCAAGAAAATTAATAAAAGAAAAAAATGAGATTAATATTCTATCTCTATTTTCTGAAATGGAATTTGGATATGTCCTAAATCAATTATTTTCAGAAGTAATTTACGAACCAAAGATAAATGGAAAAACCCCAGATTGGTTAGTAAAATCTGAAAATCAAAATATCATATTTGAAGTAAAGAAAATAAATCCAATTGAAAAAGAATTAAATAATAAAATTGAATCATTTAAAAAAGATGAATACTTTGGAAATACTCAAAGTTCATTTATTACTTCAATTAATAATTTCATCCCACAAATCTCAAAAATCACTAACAAAGAAGAAACATACAGAGATTTAATTAAAATAGATAACTACAAATTAATTATTTGTATTGATGTAATTAACTTACAAAAAGATTTTATAACAGATAATGACTTAAAAGAATATTTAGACTTTGAAAGTAAATATTCAATTCTGAAAAATTATCCTGAATTCTGTGAAAACGTAGCAGGAATTATTGGGAAACCTATTTTCGGTAATTTAGTCTTTATTGAAAATAAAATTTCTAAATTTAATATTAATAAAAGTAATTTGAATATAATTGAGAATATTTAAAGTACTGCATACAACATCGTATAAAAATAATGCTTAGTTTAGTACTTAATCAAAGGTTAGTGCAGTTTTGCTAGCTTCTGATTTTCCTTCGGAAAATCCTCGCACACAAAACCGCACTATTCTTATACATAACCGTTGTAGGTAATTTACCAACCCAATAAACTGAATGGAAAAAATTCAAAATCAAAAACACACCAAAGAAACTTTTTACTACTGTTTATCAAGAATGCTTGAACGAGCATCTTACTATGGTTTAAGAATACTCCTGCTCTTGCATATGACAGGAATAATTCTACAAATGGATAGAACAGAAGCATTGAGTCTTTTTGGATGGTTTGCAGGTTCATTAGTGGTTTCACAAATTATTGGCGCACTACTTGGAGATTTAATTATAGGAAATAAAAAAGCAATAATTTTTGGTGGAATTATTCAGGCTTGTGGAGCATTTACTCTTTGTAGTGCTTCAACTTATGGACTGTATATTGGAATGTTTCTTGTAGTTTTAGGTAGCGGACTTTATACGCCAAATATTATCTCAAATTTCGGGAAATTATATTTGAGTAAAACCAAACTATTAGATTCAGGGTTTACAATATTTTATTTAGCAATAAATTTAGGCTCTTATCTTGGAGCCTCACTGATTGGGTCTTCTGGAGAAAAATATGGTTATAATATTGGATTTATAATATCTGGAATACTAATGCTAATATCGATAATTCCCATACTCATATCTAAAGATAAAATTGCAAAAGAAACTTTAAAAAATGAATTATCAATAGGCAATAGAATTTTAAACATTTCAATTGCTTTCACTGTTGTAGGGCTTTTTTGGGGCATTTACAAAATCTCAAATATTCGAATTTTTGATTTACAATTAGAATTCAGTGAAATTTCTACTCTTGGTATCCCTAAACATTTATGGCAATCTATTAACTTTTACTTTTTCATACCAATTAGTGTAATCGCAATTATAGTATGGACATATTTCTATAGCTCACAATTTTTTAAATTAATGATTGGCTTTATTTTTGGAGCAATCTCATTCGGTATTTTATTTCTAATTCCAGAAGTTCCTAATGAACAACATGCAATTTTATATTTGTTATCATTATTATTTCTTGGTATTTCGGAAATTTATATTTCGCCAATTATCCATTCAATATTAACAAAATATTCTAACCCAAAATATCTAGCTATTCTAATTAGTTTGGCATTTTTACCAACAAGGTTAATCGCTTTAATTTTTGGTTTGTTTAATGAAAGATTTTATGAAAATCCAGTTCTAGGATTAAAATTTGGAATAATTACTATGACTGTTATTAGTATTGGACTTATCGCACTTGTGTTTTGGAATAAAAAAAACTACCTACAACAAAGTACTGTGGTGAAAAACAAGTAAAATCCCATTAATTTTTCACTAAAACACTTCTATAGCTTTCATCATATATTAATCCTGATTTAGCAATAGCAAAAGCTTGTTTTAATAGCTTATTACAAATTGCAATTAATGCTAATTTTTTACTCTTTCCTTTTGCAACTATTCGCTCATAAAGTTCTCGACAAGCTTTATTACATTTACATGCATTAAGGCTGCACATAAATAATAAATTACGAAGCTTTTGATTACCCATTTTACTAATTCTTGGTCGCCCTTTTACACTACTTCCACTTTGTTTAATTACTGGTGTTAATCCTGCATAACTACATAATTCACTTGCGCTTTTAAAGCGATCAAAACCTCCTGTTAAAACTATTAGCATAATAGATGTTTTTGGACCAATACTTGGAATCGTTTTTAAACGAGTTAATAGATCTTGATGAGTTAGGTTCACTAAGGCCAACAACTTATCCTCTAAGTTTTTTTTTTCTTTACCAAGGTATTTTAAACTGCGTTTTAAGGATCTTACGACTGCTTTACTGGGCGCTCCCAAAACAGTTTCTCCATGCAATTTGTTTTTTATCATTGTACTTTGTTTAGTATAGATAGAAAGCGCTCGGGTAATTTGAAAACATTCTATTTCATTCTTAGAATTACCTTGCCAAAGCTTTAATTCTACTTTCTGAGCATACTCACAAATAAGCTTAGAATCGCTCTTGTCTGTCTTGATTTTTGATAGCTTCATCTGTATAAATCGTTTAACAGATAATGGATTCTCTACAGACAATTTTATACTAGACTCTAACAAATAATATGCTAATTGATAATGATAATAACCTGTAGCTTCCATTACACAATGACTATAAGTATTCTATAGTTTTGTAAACTTCCTAAAGCCTCCCACATTGTTTTTAAACTGATAGTAATTACCATCAGAATCGGTAACATCAAATACTAAATAACTAATGTCAATTCCAAAATATTTTATATCTTTATTCATAAGAAAATGTTTTTTGAAAGGACAATCTACGCGAGTTTCAACGACTTAAAAGCGAGGTCTTAAAGCCTCATAGAACTGTACGAAATCTGTGTAGAAAAGAGAGGTGATTTTCAATGTTGACGAGATCTAAGTCTCTGCGTGTATAATAACCTTAATCCTCTCTTTTGTGCTTTCTGTTTATTTATCTAATTTAAGGATAATACAAACTTAAGACGTGTATAATTAATTGCTTGGTTCACTGCCGACTTACGAACATTCCTTCGGAATATTCTATCTGTGATTTATTTGCTAAATTAGTTGCCTAACCACGCAACTAACCATACACAAAACCGTTAGCAACAATTGTAGAAACTCCCTCAAGCGGAAAAACACCAAGATAAAAACTACTGTTTTTTTTTTCAAGCAAAACGCTGAAAAACTTACTCAAAATCGGAATTAACTCTTGCCGAATTTTGGCTTGTTCGAGAATGGAATTGCGGAATAAAAAAAAGCCTAGCTTTAGTCGCGAAATTTTTTTTGAATTTTAAGAAAGTATTATCGAAAAAAATGTGTCGCGGAATTTTCACACAAACGGAATTACTAAATATCTGAATTTAAGCTCATTAAAAGCTAGGTACGTATTCGGTGCTTAGATAATATGAAATATAAATTAAATCTCTGATTTCAAGCTTTATACAAAGTTATGGATAGTTTCTCTTTCTCATGTACACTCATAACCATAATAATCAATTGATTGATTTTAGGCTCATCTTGATACATGAAATGTTAAAGTTTGTTAAATCGAGACCAATTCGGTGACCTCTAAAAAGCATCCCTTTTGGAAGGCCTATAAATACTAGAAAGTTGAAATTCTCGTCGTTGTCTCCGACTCCACAAAAACCTCATAATAAACAATTTATGAGGTTTTTTATATAACTACACTTAATTACAACTCTAATTTAAAATTTCAAGTCTAGGGTCTAAAATAGCTTTATACTCAACTTTCATATCATCGCTCAAAAATGATTCTCCAACCACGCTTAAAGCATCCTTTTTAAATTCTTTAAAACGGTTTAACACACTATTGATTTGCTTTTTAGATAACCCTAAGTCAGTTCCAAAATCTAGAAAATTTTGAAGTGTTATTTTTTTCTTTTTCCCAGCAATAATCAAAGCTAGTTCTTCTGTATCTTCTGGATTAACAATGACTGTGTTCAATAAATCATAAGCAGGTGATAATGACCAACCATAAAATGTTTTAATCATGGAAAAGTTTTTTAAATGCATATCGTTATTTCCTATGAGGTAACTAAAAATAGTGAGCTCAAAAAAACGAAGTTTATCTAATAATGTATTATCTGCATAAGCCTCAATTGCTTTTCCTATACGCTCCATTGAACCTCGATATTTATCGAAAGCCTCTGTTACTTGAAACATATCAATCATATGTATTTTAGACCCATCCTCTGCCCTGTCAATTCGTTTGGTGATATAAGACAATTCTCCTGAAGCTAATTTAATCAAAGAATGAGGCACAACATCAATATTAAATAAATCTACCATTTTCATAGTTAAATGTTCATTTGATGGCATTTCTTCATAATCCTTTGATGGTGGCTTAAAAATATAATTCCCTCCTAATGCGACAACTATTGTTAACCTGCTATCCGTTTTATCTTCATTTAATAATGAAATAAATAATTTAGGTTGCACACCAGGAACCGAAACACTTCGTTCAACAACTTTTTTTGCCAACTTATTCATTTCATCTAATGAATACTCAATTATTGGTGTTGTTTCAGTACCAAAAAAAGCTAAGCTACATTCTGTATGAAAATCATTGCCTGTATCAACCTCTTTATAACAGTATAAATACTTACTGCTCCAATGCAGTTCTGACAACAAGTTAATAGCAAACCCATTTTGTCGTTTTTATTAATTTTCCAACTTTTAGATGCTATACCTAATAACCAACCTTCAGGAATTAAGCCTTCAAAAAAAAGCAAACAAACGCTTTTCTTTGTACTCTTGTACTCTTGTACTCTTGTACTCTAACAGGCATAGTAAAAGTTATGAAATTTCCTGTATATTTATTTACATATTCAGTCTCATACTTAAATGTAAAATCTCCATCATTGGTCTCTGTTAAAAGATCACTAAATAGGGTATTGTAATATATTTTAGCTTGTCTCATTATCATCTAATTCTTTTAAACTCATAGGTACAAGTTTGTGACCAAACATTTTTAAAACTTGATTCACTTTACCCAAGTTTAAATTTGTTTTGTTTTGTTCTATTTTTCGGATTACCGTAAGCGCTACTCCTGCTCTATCTGCAAATTCTTTCTGAGTTAAATCGACTTCTTTTCTACGCTCCTTTACAAAATCTGCTAATTCTTTCATTATATGTAATTAAATATAAATTATACAAATAATCAACTTATATACGCAATTACATATAAAATAAGAAAATCTTGTTTACAACAATAGTTAAACGACTCGATTATCAAAGATTACTAATTTTTGAGATGATTAGATTTATATCCTCATTCAAAAAGTTCGAACTCTTTTGCTCGGAGTCCACTTTCTCCCCTCTAAAGCATTGATTTTAGAGTGTTTATTTTTTAGACGTATGCACTAAAGCACCATAAAGAGGCAGAAGAACTGCGCCTCCAGAAATTGCCAAAATTAATAATGCAGATACCGTTTTAGTAAATTCACCTAATCCTATTTATGCTAAAGGCCAAATTGCTGGCCAAACTAAAGCGTTTGCAATGCCTAGTGCTGCAACAAAAAAAACAGGTGCAAATCTGTTAGCAAAAACAATGCAAAATCAAAGTATAATCCCTAAAATTTTGAAATTAATTTAAAAAAGCGCTATTTTATAAAATAGTGCTTTTTATTTTTTTCCATGTTTTTATTAATAAAAAACCTGAAACGACCGATACTGCAGTTAATATTAAAGCTAAATTATATTCTCCATAAATATAGTATCCAGTTGCAAACATGCAACTGTATATTAATACGCAACCTAAAAGCATAGCATACAACCCAGAAGGCACACTCCAACCTTGGTTATTATCTTTAAGTATAATACCTTCTTTTTCGGCATCGTTAATTACTTTTTGCCATCCTGGACCTCCAGGTTGAATTTTGTTATAGAATTTTTGAAGCACCTCATTACTCTCTGGTTGCGTAACATATGTAGCAATAAGCCAAATAATTGTGGTAATTAAAACAACCGCTGGATATTGATAATAGTCTGGAAACATCCCTGATTCTGCTCCAAAAAAGAACATTCCTGCAGGAGTTAATTTTAGAATAATTGAGATAATACCAGAAGCAAACATAGCTGTTATTTCGCTCCAAGCATTAATTCTCCACCAAAACCAACGCAGAATAAAAATTAAACCTGTACCTGCTCCAAACATTAATAAAACATCAAAAAGTTGTAATGCATTTTGAAGTAATAATGCTAAAACAGAACTTAAAACCATAAGTACAACTGTTGAAACCCTACCTACAAACACTAATTTTTTTTCTGATGCATTAGGATTAATTTGTTGCTTATAAAAATCATAAACCATGTATGAAGATCCCCAATTTAATTGAGTAGAAATAGTAGACATATATGCTGCAATTAAAGATGCTAAAACCAGGCCTAATAGACCGCTAGGGAGTTTTGTTAACATTGCTGAATACGCTAAATCATGACCCAACTTATCGTTAGTAACATTAGGAAAAGCCTCCTGTATACTCGCTAAATCTGGGAATACGACTAAAGAAGCTAAAGCCACCATAATCCATGGCCAAGGACGTAAAGCATAATGCATAATATTAAAAAAAAACGTTGCACCAATAGCATGATTTTCGTCTTTTGCAGCTAACATTCTTTGTGCAATATAACCACCTCCTCCAGGTTCTGCTCCAGGATACCAAGAACTCCACCATTGTACCGCTAAAGGAATAATAAAAAGTGTTATTAATGCATTTGTATCATTAAAATCCGGTAATATTGAAAGCTTATCTGAAACATTCTCGTTGTTTAACAAAGCCTCTAAACCTCCAACTTCTGGAATGTTAATTAAATAGTAAGCTGCACCAATAGCTCCTCCCATTGCAACAAAGAATAAAACAAAATCTGTATAAACAACACCTTTAAAACCGCCTAAAGCACTAAATACAACTGTTATTAAACCAGCACTAATTACTGTTTGCCATGGCTCTAAGCCCAACATAATACCTCCTATTTTAATTGCTGCTAATGTTACTGCAGACATTGTAATAACATTAAAAATAACACCTAAATAAACAGCTCTAAATTTCCTTAAAAATTTTGCTGGCTTACCTCCATATCTAAATTCATAAAACTCTATATCTGTTTTCACGTTAGATTTTCGCCATAATTTAGCATAGACAAAGACTGTTAACAATCCTGTAATTAAAAAAGCCCACCATACCCAATTACCAGAAACACCATTAGTTCTAACAATATCTGTAACTAGATTAGGTGTATCTGTAGAAAACGTTGTAGCAACCATAGATACGCCTAACAACCACCAAGGCATTGTGCGACCTGAAAGAAAAAACTCTGAAGAGCTCTTTCCTGATTTTTTTGAAACATAGATACCAATGGATAGTGTTATCACAAAGAATATTATTATTAATGCATAATCTAAAGTGCTTAAGGATACCATATATGTTATTTTTTAGTGCTTTTATGCAAAAAATATTTAAACGTAATGTTTAATCTTTCTTTACTTTTTTAATCTATATCGCCCAATTTATAGAATTTTTATGAATTTGTCTGAGGTTTTTTTAGCCTATCGCAATACATTGATACTATTCTTACATTGATATTGTTTTAGAAAAAAGTAAACTCTATTTAAATTCATTTTTTGACTGACCAAAATACTATTAAAGATTTTAGTTTCAAAACAACACATTTTCTAAATACATAAGAAGAATCACGGAACATAAATGCGTTTCATTTTTTAATTCTGTATTTAATGGGCATTTTATTTTAACCACAACAACCATATATATTAGCTAGTTACATGTGAGTTATTATGTCATTACCAAAAAACAGCGCGTTTATTTATGCTAAAAAGCACGAAAATCTATATTTTCAAGCGGCAATAACCTAATGGGTAACAATGTTCATGTAGACTAATTTGTTCTCTGTGGAAAGAATAAGATAAGTTTATACACAGCTATAACATCAAGAAGAAAAAACCATGGGTTTATTTAAAATTATTTCACATTAAAAACACTAGAAAGACGATAAAACGTATGACTCCTAAAAAGGCGAGACCAAAAAACAACCATTGAATAGGTTTAACTTTCTCTTTAAGAAAATAAATAGCAAAAAAAGTTGCAAAAACTGGAGCTATATAACGTATTGAAACTGCTGTTCCCATAGCTATATATTTTAAGGACAAAAAGAAAAGCACCATGGGAATTAACCCAAAAATGCTTCGCATTATTAATAATTTCTTTTGGTTTCCTTTTAGTGAAATTTTGTTTTTTAATAAAAAAGGCAGTGATAAAAAATCACTACCTTTAATTTATTAATTCTGTATCGCTATTTTAGGACCTCACAAGTCTTTAAAAAGAAACTTAAAGTTTAATATCTAAGTCTACATGTTCCCATTCTGAAAAACCGCCTTTTAAATCGTATATTTTTTTAAAGCCAGCTTGCAACAGTTTATCAGCGCACTTAGCGCTTCTAGCTCCTCTTTGACAATATAATATTACAGGTTTTTCTTTATCTAATTTAGTAATATCATCTTCAAAAGTAGGTGAATTAAAATCTATATTTTGAGAATTCGAAATATGCCCTGCTTTATGCTCTGCTGGAGTTCTTACATCTACTAATTGCACATTTTCTAGGTCTATTAATGTCTGCATTTCTTCAATAGAGACTACTGTAATTCCATTTTTAGTTTTTGTAGAACAGCTAAATACACTTATCATTAAAACTAATACGATTACTATTGTTGATTTTTTCATTGTTTTTATTTTTTACTTCCGCAAAGACGGAATTTTTTTGATTGATTGATTGATTGATTGATTGATTGATTGATTGATTGATCTATTCTTCGACTTCTCCTGTCCATTCTGAAAACCCACCCATTAAATTGTAAGTGTTTTCAAATCCCATTTGATTCATGAGTGCACATGCTTGACCACTTCTTCCGCCAGCTTTGCAATACACATAATAATTTTTATTTTTATCTAATGCTTCCAATTCATAGACAAAGGCCTGGCCTTTAAATATATTTAGATTCTTAGCATTTGGTATAAACCCGTCTGCAACCTCTTCTTCAGTTCTTACATCTAATAAAAAAGCATTTTCGTCTGCTTTTAGTTGTTGAGCCCATTGCTCTTGTGATAAATCTGCCATTGTTATTTTTTAAAGTGCAAAGTTAATGAAATTAACTTTTCCTTAAAATATAGACGAAAAAAAACATAAAGTGTTACATCCACAACTCATTTTTTAATATTTACGTTAAAATTAATTTGATTTTTAGCATTCAATTTATATCTTTGACCTTTATACTAAATATGAACGCAAATTTAAATTATACTTGGTGGTGGACTTCTCGAAAAACAATTCGTGAATAAACTCTTACGTATATTTAATTAAACATACAAAAGGCTTGTCATTCACGACAAGCCTTTTTTTTTATTCTGAATTTGTTTCAGAATCTTAAATAAAAATAACATCTCATTAATTGAGATACTGAAAATAAATTCAGAATAAATGAAGACTTTTAGCCTTTACACCAATTACAAAAAAATCCTTGCAGATACTATTACACCTGTGAGTATCTACTTAAAAATTCGCGATAAATTTCCGAATAGCATCTTATTAGAAAGTAGTGACTATCATGCAAGTGATAATAGTTTTTCTTACATCTGTTTTAATCCTATTGCTTCTATCAAAGTTTCAGGAGATACTATTGAGCAAAAATTCCCAGATGGTAGTATGCTAAGAAATCGTACTACAGATGTTCCTAAAATGATACATAAGTTCACGCAACGTTTCAAGGTCACTTCTGATGAAGATTTTAAATTTATAAACAATGGTGTTTTTGGTTACACCTCTTATGATGCTGTAAAGTACTTTGAAGACATTGAAATTTCAAAAAAACCAAATTCAATAGATATACCAGATATTTATTACGCAGTTTACCAAAATATTATTGCCATTAATCATTTTAAAAATGAGGCTTATATTTTCGCACATTGCTTTAATGATAATGCCAGTAATATTGATGAAATATTACATTTAATAAAGTCTACAAATTTTGCCTCTTACGAGTTTTCTACAGATTCAGAGATTGAATCGAACTTAACTGATAACGAATATAAAGAACATGTAACATTAGCAAAACAACACTGTGCTCGAGGTGATGTTTTTCAACTTGTGCTTTCGAAAAAGTTTTCTCAAAAATTTAAAGGTGACGAGTTTAATGTCTATCGCGCTTTACGAAGCATTAATCCTTCTCCATATTTATTCTATTTCGATTATGGCGATTTTAAAATATTTGGAAGTTCACCTGAAGCACAATTAGTTGTAAACGAAGGTATCGCAGAAATCCATCCTATTGCAGGAACATTTAAACGTACTGGAAACGATGAAAAAGACACAGAATTAGCAAAACAATTGGCTAGTGATGAAAAAGAAAATGCTGAACATGTTATGCTTGTTGACTTAGCCAGGAACGATTTAAGTAGACATGGAAGCCAAGTAAAAGTTGAAACATATAGAGAAGCACAGTTTTTCTCTCATGTTATACATTTGGTAAGTAAGGTTACAGGAAAAATACACGACAATACACCAACTATGCAAGTAGTTGCAGATACATTTCCTGCAGGAACTTTAAGTGGTGCTCCAAAACATAACGCGATGCAACTTATTGAGAAATACGAAAAAACCAGTCGTGCATTTTATGGAGGAGCTATTGGTTTTATGGATTTTAATGGTAATTATAATCATGCAATTATGATAAGAACATTCTTAAGTAAAAATCACGAATTGCATTGGCAAGCTGGAGCTGGTTTGGTTTCTAAATCTAATCCAGAAAGTGAATTGCAAGAGGTGTATAATAAATTAGGAGCGTTGACAAATGCTATTGAATTAGCAAAAGAAATTTAATATGAAAAAAGTATTAGTAATAGACAACTACGATAGTTTCACATACAACTTAGTTCATTATTTAGAAGACTTAGGTTGTAAAGTTACTGTAAAACGAAACGACAAATTAACTTTAGAAGAGGTTAACGCATTCGATAAAATAGTACTATCACCAGGTCCTGGAATTCCAGATGAAGCTGGTTTATTAAAAGCCATTATTAAACAATATGCTCCAACAAAAAGTATTCTTGGCGTTTGTTTAGGACAACAAGCTATAGCCGAAGTTTTTGGCGGAAGTTTAGTAAATTTAGATACCGTCTTTCATGGTGTAGCTACCAAAGTTGATATTACTGTTGATAATGAATCGTTATTTAAAGGCATGGAAAAAACCATAGAAGTTGGCAGGTATCATTCTTGGGTTGTAAATGCAAATTTACCAGAACAATTGGAGGCTACTTCTTTCGATAAAAACGGACAAGTAATGTCTTTAAGACACAGACTTTACGACGTAAAAGGAGTACAATATCATCCAGAAAGTGTATTAACACCTAATGGAAAACAAATTTTAGAAAACTGGATTAATAGTTAGTTAGCAGTTAGCAGTTAGCAGTTAGCAGTTAGCAGTTAGCAGTTAGCAAAATTGAAATTAATTAGAACTAAACAAAAATATAATAAAAGTGAAAGTCCTAAATCAATTCAGAGAATTGAACATCAAAATTAAGAAATAATGATCGAAGGAATGGAGACGCAAAGCGAAGCTTTAAGCACGTAATCTCGAAAGAGAATGATGCTTTAGCAATTTCCTGAGTTTGATCGTGATTTTTTGGTTCCTTTTGTATCAAGACAAAATGAACAGAAATAAAAAAGAAGTATAATAAATAAGATACCTGCTTTCGCAGGCATTAATATGAAACAAATACTAAACAGATTAATAAATCACGAGAACATCTCAAGCCTAGAAGCTAGAAATGTATTGGTTAATATTTCTGAAGGGAAATATAACCAAAGTCAAATTGCATCGTTTTTAACAGTTTTCATGATGCGTAGCATTACACTAGAAGAGCTTAAAGGTTTTCGCGATGCGCTTTTAGAACTTTGCATCCCAGTAAATTTATCAGATTTTAATGCCATAGATTTGTGTGGCACTGGAGGCGATGGAAAAGACACGTTCAACATTTCTACTTTATCCTCTTTTGTAACTGCTGGAGCAGGTGTAAAAGTTGCCAAGCATGGAAACTATGGTGTGTCATCTGCTTCAGGATCTTCAAATGTTATGGAGGCTTTAGGTATTCATTTTTCTAATAAATCAGACTTTTTAAAATATTCTATAGATCAAGCAGGAATATGCGTGTTACACGCACCTTTATTTCATCCTGCCATGAAACATGTTGCTCCTATTCGTAAAGAATTAGGTGTTAAAACCTTTTTTAACATGCTTGGACCTATGGTAAACCCTTCATTTCCAAAAAACCAAATGGTAGGTGTTTTTAACCTAGAATTACAAAGGCTTTATGGTTATTTATATCAAAATACAGACAAAAACTATAGCATAGTTCATGCGTTAGATGGTTATGACGAAATCTCTTTAACTGGAGAAACTAAGATAATTTCTAATAATTCTGAAACGATATTAAGTCCTTCAGATTTAAAAGTAGACCAAATAGAACAATCAGAAATCTTTGGAGGCACATCTGTAAAAGAAGCTGCTAAAATTTTCAAAAGTATTATTAAAGGTAAAGGAACTGAAGCACAAAACAATGTTGTTTGCGCAAATGCAGGATTAGCAATTGCAACCGTAAATAAAATATCGCATCAAGATGGATTTCAACTTGCTAAAGAAAGCTTAGAAAGTGGTAGAGCTAAAGCAAGTTTACAGCGCTTAATAGAATTGAGTAAATAAAAATGTCACTTCGAGTGATTTTGAGGGACGAAAAATTGTATCGAGAAGTATAAAAAAATTCTCGATACAATTTCGCTAAAAACCGAAACCACTCGAGCAGACAAGAATACTAAAACATGGATATTTTAACCAAAATAGTAAACGATAAGCGCATAGAAGTAAACCTTCGAAAGCAACTTATTCCTACAAAACAATTAGAACAATCTATTTTGTTTGAAAGGGAAACGATCTCTTTAGCTAATAAACTTAGAAACAGTACTACAGGAATTATTGCAGAACATAAACGACGTTCTCCGTCGAAACAAATTATAAATCACGATTTAAATATTTTTGATGTAGCAAAAGGTTACGAAGAAGCAGGCGTTTGCGGTATGTCTGTTTTAACAGATGGCAAATATTTTGGAGGTTCTTTGGACGATTTGCTAACAGCACGAGCAAGCTGTAACCTGCCTCTACTTCGTAAAGAATTTATTATAGATACTTATCAAATAATAGAAGCCAAAGCTTATGGTGCAGATGTTATTTTATTAATAGCTGCCATACTAACAAAAAACGAAATAAAACAGTTTTCGGAACTCGCAAAAAGCTTAAATTTAGATGTTCTTTTAGAAGTCCATAACGAAGAAGAGCTAAATAAATCTATAATGCCTAGTTTAGATATGTTAGGCGTAAACAATAGAAATTTAAAAACGTTCGACGTTAGTTTAGAAACAAGTAAACAATTAAGTGCATTAATTCCAAACGACTTTGTAAAAGTATCAGAAAGTGGAATTAGTAATATAGAAGCCATTAAAACTTTACAACCTTTTGGCTATAAAGGATTCTTAATAGGAGAAAACTTTATGAAAACAAAAAATGCTGGAGAAAGCGCAAAACAATTTATAAAAGATTTAAGACTATGAAACTAAAAGTATGCGGAATGAAAAATGAAAACAACATCCTTGATGTTGCAGATATTAAACCAGAATATATGGGTTTCATTTTTTACGAAAAATCATCACGTTATTTTGATAGCGTTATTCCAGAAATTTCAGAAGACATAAACAAAATTGGCGTTTTTGTAAATGCTACTTTCGATTTTATAAGAGGTAAAGTAGAAAAGCACAATCTTCAAGGTGTACAATTACATGGTGGTGATGAAACGCCAGAATTGTGCGAAAGACTTAAAGCATTAGACTTAACAGTTATTAAAGTGTTTTCTGTAAAAAATCAATTCGATTTTAAAGTCTTAGAGCCTTTTGAGGACGTTTGCGACTATTATTTATTCGATACAAAAGGAAAAGAACCTGGTGGAAACGGTTATACTTTTAACTGGAATATCTTTAAAAAATATCCATCTATAAAACCATATTTTTTAAGTGGAGGTATTGGTCCAAACGAAATGGAAGCGCTACTTCTATTCTTAAAAAGACCAGAATCCGATCTTTGTTGCACTTTAGATTTAAACAGTAAGTTCGAAACAGCAGCAGGAATAAAAGACTATACAAAACTAAAAGATTTTCGCAAAAAATTAGTAGAAGCTAATTATATAAAAGAAGATTAAATAATTATTTCATGTCGTTCCGTTAAGCGTATTAATACAAATATCGGAATCCATTATTTACAGAAAACACATGACATACAATATTAACGACAAAGGATATTACGGAGAATTTGGAGGCGCATACATTCCAGAAATGCTCTATCCAAATGTTGAAGAATTACGCCAAAACTATCTTAAAATAATGGCAGAACCTTCTTTTAAAGAAGAGTTTGATCAGTTATTAAAAGATTACGTTGGACGCCCTTCTCCACTCTACTTAGCTAAAAGGTTAAGCGAAAAATACAATACAAAAATCTACTTAAAACGAGAAGATTTAAACCATACAGGAGCACATAAAATAAACAATACTATTGGTCAAATTCTAATGGCGCAGCGTTTAGGCAAAAAACGAATTATTGCCGAAACTGGAGCTGGACAACACGGAGTTGCAACAGCAACTGTTTGTGCACTTATGGGCTTAGAATGTATTGTTTACATGGGCGAAATTGATATTGCACGTCAAGCTCCAAACGTTGCAAGAATGAAAATGTTAGGTGCAACCGTAGTTCCTGCGTTATCAGGAAGTCGTACATTAAAAGATGCCACTAACGAAGCCATAAGAGACTGGATTAACAATCCTGTAAACACCCATTACATTATTGGTAGTGTTGTAGGACCTCATCCTTATCCAGATATGGTTGCTCGTTTTCAAGCAGTCGTATCCGAAGAGATGCAATGGCAATTACAAGAAAAAGAAGGCAAAACCACGCCAGATTACGTAATAGCTTGCGTTGGTGGTGGTAGTAATGCTGCTGGTGCTTTTTATCATTATTTAGAAAATACAGACGTAAAGTTAATAGCAGTAGAAGCTGCCGGAAAAGGTGTTCATTCTGGAGAAAGCGCGGCAACATCTGCACTTGGTAAAGAAGGCGTTATACATGGTAGCAAAACGTTGTTAATGCAAACTGGCGACGGACAAATTACAGAACCATACTCTATTTCTGCAGGTTTAGATTATCCTGGTATTGGTCCAATGCACGCACATTTATATAAAACAGGTCGTGCAGAATTTATTTCAATAACAGACGATCAAGCCATGAATGCAGGATTAGAATTATCTAAGCTAGAAGGTATTATTCCAGCCATAGAAAGTTCGCATGCATTAGCCGTTTTCGAACAGAAAAAATTTAAACCAGAAGACGTTGTTGTTTTAAGTCTTTCTGGTCGTGGAGACAAAGACTTACAAAATTATATAGACTATTTCAATCTATAAAATTATTTGGGCGTTACCGCAAGGGTCAGGCTTTCAAGGCTCGCTCTCTGCGAGGAGCTCAAACAAACCTTTCAATCCTTAACGCAGTGAGAAGTGAGAAGTGAGAAGTGAGAAGTGAGAAGTGAGCAGTGAGCAGTGAGCAGTGAGCAGTGAGCAGTGAGCAGTGAGCAGTGAGCAGTGAGCAGTGAGCAGTGAGCAGTGAGCAAAAATAAAAAAAGAAAACAACATAGGACGAACAATAATTTAATAAAATAAAAGTCCTAAATCAATTCATAGAATTGAACGACAAGACGAAGAATAGATAAAGAAAAGCTCCGAAAACAGGAGTGCAGACTTTTTTGGTCTGTGCGACGCGGAGTTTTCGAATCGGTTTCAGTTTAAAAAACTAAAAATCCCTTTGCTTGTCCGTGATTTTTTTTGCTTAGTTTATCCTGAGCGTAGTCTAAGGATTTTGCATCAAGGCAAAATGAACGTAAATAAAATTTAATTAGATTACGTATTCAATTACGCAATTACAAAATAAATTCATTTTAAAATGAACAGAATAAACCAAAAACTAAAAGAAAACAAAAAGCTATTAAGCATCTACTTTTCGGCAGGTTATCCTAATTTAAACGATACTGTTTCAATAATAGAAAACCTTGAAAAAAATGGAACAGATATGATAGAAATTGGTCTACCATTTAGCGATCCTTTAGCAGATGGACCAACAATACAAGCCAGTTCTACACAAGCTCTAAAAAACGGAATGACAACCGATGTTCTTTTTAATCAACTAAAAGACATTCGTAAAACCGTTTCTATCCCATTAATTATAATGGGTTATTTTAATCCAATGCTTCAATATGGAGTAGAAGCCTTTTGTAAAAAGTGTCAAGAAATTGGTATCGACGGTTTAATTATTCCAGATTTACCTGTCGATGTTTATAACGACCAATACAAAGCTACTTTCGAAAAATACGGATTAATAAACGTGTTTTTAATTACACCACAAACAAGTGTAGAGCGTATAAACTTTATCGATTCTATTTCTAACGGATTTATTTACATGGTAAGTAGTGCAAGTGTAACAGGAAGTAATTCTGGTTTTGGAGAAGAACAAACGGCATATTTTAAACGTATTGCAGACATGAAATTAAAAAATCCGCAAATTGTAGGTTTCGGTATTTCAGATAATAAAACATTCTCACAAGCTACAGAATATGCAAAAGGTGCTATTATTGGTAGTGCTTTTATTAAACACTTATCTAAAAACGGAACAGATAAAATAGATTCTTTTGTAGATACTATTTTAAAATAGACCAAATTATGAAGGACAATATTATATACAGAGCAGCAACTCTAGAAGACATCCCAACACTTTTAGATTTCGAGCAAGAACTAATTGCTTACGAGCGTCCTTTCGATTCTAATTTAAAAGACAGCTGCACTTATTATGATTTAGACTACCTAATAACATCTAGTAAAGCTCAGCTTATTGTAGGCAGCTTTAATAAGGTAATTATAACCTGTGGCTATGCTAAAATTGTGCAAGCAAAACACTATCATAAAAATACCGAATACTCTTATATGGGATTTATGTATGTTAATCCTGAGTTTAGAGGACAAGGTATTATTCAAGAAACAATAGCACAACTTAAAAAGTGGTCTGTTTCTAAAAACATTTTAGAAGCTCGTTTAGAGGTTTATAATGACAATACTTCAGCTTTAAAAGCCTATGAAAACAATGGTTTTAAAAAGCATATGATTGAAATGAAAATACATCTAAAATAAACCAATGAAAATACTTAACGACCTCAAAATTACTTTGCTATTATGCCTTACTTTAGGCTTAGCTCCTTTTTTACCAGAACCTCATCTTTGGGGAAAGCTAAAATGGATTTTTGGAGGAGGAAATGGCATGCGAATTAAAGACTGGTTCGATGTAGTACTTCATGGCTTTCCTTGGGTTCTTTTAATTCGTATAATAATTCTAAAATTCTTCAAAAAAAATGGCGCTTAATATTGTTTTAATAGAACCCGAAATACCAAACAACACTGGAAATATTGGAAGATTAGCTTTAGCTTCTGGTTCTAATCTACACTTAGTAAAACCGTTTGGATTTGAAATTACAGATGCACGACTAAAACGTGCTGGATTGGATTATTGGCAACATCTTAATTTGTATTATTATGACAGTGTTGCCGATTTTTTCAATAAAAATGAAAACAAAAAAATGGTGTTTCTTTCTAGTCATGGTACAAAAGACCATTGGGATATTGAATTTGAAGATGATTTGTTTTTAGTCTTTGGAAAAGAGTCTAAAGGACTCTCCAAATCTATAACAGAAAACAATCCTGATAAATTATTTAAAATCCCACTTTATAGTGAGCATGTACGTAGTTTAAATTTAGCAAATGCCGTAAGCATTGTTACTTACGAAGGTTTAAGACAGCTAAGTAGTTTAAAATAAAATCAGTAAAAAACACAAAGACGAATAACTAATTTATGTTTTATTTAACCAAAATCTTGTGGTAAAACGCTCAATTTGTATTATATTTTTATAAATAAAATACAATGAAATACCACATTATAATAAACAGTGTAAAAACTATTGACGCACTTGAAAACGCATGGTCTAAGGCAGATTACGTGCAATTATTAGACAAATTTGGTTTCGAAGATTCTGGAGAGAATACTTCAGAAAAAGAATTAATAGAATTACTCTTTATGGCCATTTCAGATTTCGAACCTGAGGAAGCTGCAGCTATTATTCTAGACTACAAATTATCTGATAAATTAAACGAAAATCAAATAGAACAGATTTCGCATGAAATGCTTTTAGATAAAATTTCTGAAGAATATGCAGACATCTCTCTACACCATCAGTTATTTAACATCAACCAACTACTTTACAAAGCCTTTAACGGTACTTTTCCTAGTGCCAAAGCCACTATTGTAGAATTCGAAATCACACCTAATAAAGACATCTCTAAAGAGGTTGTCTTGAAAGTTTTAAATGCTACACTAGCAAACAGCAATGTAATAAAGCGTTTGTTTCATGATGCTTTAGATGGTAAAGAAGCTTTTAATGAAGCCGAAAGTATTATTTGGGATTTAAAATATACAGGAGAAACTTCATACACACTAATTACTTCAGAATACTGGATGAGTCGTGATGAATTTACAAATGCTGAGTTTGATGTAAATGTAGTAGAGTTTGAGGAAGACGATGAAGATTAATACTCGCTACTAATTTATTTTTTAAATAAATATTTCAATCATTATTAAACCAAATTAAAAATTAATAGTCTAGCTATAATTAACTAAAATAATAAAATTAGGCCTTTTCACACTTGATCTTTTCTCTGTAATTTTAGCAACTGCTCAAGAAAAAAAAACAAAAAAAAGCATTTGAGAAAATGAATACAACTTCTAGTGTTTCTATTTCTTTAGAGAAATCTAAAAAGAAGAAAAAAGAGAAGAAATAACAGTATTGCTATTAAAGCAAAAATGCCTTAGATAATTCTAAGGCATTTTTTTATTTTTAAAGGAAACTCTTAAAACTATTAAGCTTAAAATTAATGTTTTATAAACTTAACTGTTTTAGTGCCTTTATCTGTTATAATTTTAACAATATACAATCCATCTGAAAATGGGCTCATATTAGTTTCAGTTTGCACTTCTTTTTTCTGAGTTAAAACTTGTTGACCAAGAGTATTAAAAACAAATAGCTCTTTTAACTGAGCATTTTCTGTATTTAAAATTTTAATGTTTTTTGAAGCAGAATCATAAATTAAAGATATTCCATTTAATGCTTCCTCTTCAACAGATAGTGTATTTCCATCTTGAAAAACAACACTAAAGCGTTCTTCGTTTACTCCAGAATCTAAGTAAGTTACAAAATCGCTTTCCATAAGGTTGTGATAAGTGTTTAGCATGCTATCTTTTATATAAACCGAAAGGCCATCTGGAACATTTTCCATTTCAGAAATACTAATTGTAAATAAACCTACATCTGTAACCTTTACTCCAAGTGGTAATTCGTCTTGAATATTAACTTGAGCTAAAGCTTGAATCGCTAATTTAGAATCCTCTTGAACCCAATATAACTCATTAGGTTGATCATTATAAGCCTTTGCATCATATCCATTATCATAATTATAAGTCGCATTATCTAAATCGTAACCTAACCCAATAACTCTTTTGTATTGTGAAGGACTAGTAAATGAAAACCAAAATTTAGTTCTATCATCTATTGTCGAAATTGTATTTGAGTTAGAAGTTTTATAAAATACAGCTTCATTTAAATACTCTTTTGCAAATGAGCGTTGTTGATTATTAAAAACTAAAGTACCTGCGTTTTCCATGGTAACAAAAAAGGCTTGTCCAATAGCAATGTTTACTGTTGCCTTAGGTTTAGAAGCAGTTCCGTTGTTACTTACTAAACCTGCAACTGCAGGAAGACCTAACATTAGATTATAAGTAGCATAACCACCTTCGTAATTAGCATACACATGACTATTATTGGTTATAAAATGTTCCCAAAAATATAATGTCCCATCAATTATGGATAAGTTATCATTAATAAACTGGTCTGCATTTAAAGCAGAAGTATAAGGATTTCCTAATAAAAAATCATTGCCAGCTACTACAGGATAAGAATAATCACCATCATTTGCAATGCCTTTAAATACGTATTCCTGTTCTGATCCAGAAACGCCAGATCCTTTCATAGAATATCCTCTTCCTGGAGTTAAGCCTGTTGAAGGCGTTAAAAAGTTCCACCCTGAATATTCACCAGAAACCGCATTATAATCGTATAACCAATAGTTACTTAATGTTACTGGTGAGGTTGCTGGATTCGCATCGTAACCTCCAGTAAAATTAACAACTCCATTAGCATCTTCTAAATACCCAATTTGCCATGTGCCTCCTCTGTTTACTGGTGCACTCCAATAATTATAATTATATAAATTCGATGTACCTTGTTGTCTAATTTTTAAACTTCCTGAGCCAGAATTTAATGTCGTTCCCGCATGGTTTTGAATAAGCTGTGCTTCACCTAAAAGGTCTATTATACCGTTATTAACTATACCGTTTTCTACTTCTAATAAAAAACCATTACTAACCTCTAATGTTCCACCGCTTTCTACTTCTACTTCCCTAACATGTGCGTTAGCGGTTAAAACAGCATCAATTCCAGACTTAACTGTAAGTTTTAAACACGCATTAGTATTATCTGGTGCGTTTGCTGTTCCAGAACCATTATAAAAATTAGTCCCATCCCATACAATTTGATCTGTATAACGTAGTGTAAAGTAATGGTTATTACGTAATCTAACATTTGTAGCAGTAGCAGTTGTACCTACTATTGTTAAATCGTAGACATCATCTGGTGAAGAAAAATTATAATTATTATCTACAACTAATTGTAAAGGGACACAACTTTGTTTTCCAGATAGATCAAAACTACTTACATCGAAAGAAACGTCTACTCTTCCAACATTATCTTTTCTTCCTACTCTCCATCTTGAGTTTAACTGCTCTGTATAATTATTTGTGTTTGTACTAAAATTATAAGTAGGATCTTTTGTTTCTTCTCCCCAAAACAAAAACTCATCATCATTTAAATTATTTGGATTGCTTACTCTAACAATACCTGTACCACGTGAGTCTGTATGGCTTGAGCCGTCTAACGCTTGACCAATACCTGCAACATCATGATCGAAATTACCATTTGCTGTGTTATCATGTGTATAAATATCGTTTGAGGCTAATGCTCTATCGTATTTTGCTGCTAAATAATTATCTATTATAATACGTTGAGCTGTATTAATAGTAGATTTAAATACTACAAGCTCTGTTAAATCTCCAACAAAACCATTTGTACCAGAAGTATAACCTCCAACATTAAAGCGTTGAGAAGCATGAGAAGTATAATTAGATGAGCCTGCTCTATCTTGTAATAAATCTGAATTCCTATATAACTGCTTTCCTGTTGTAGGATTTGCATTATAAGACCATATTGAGTAGTCATTTAATCCTGTTAAACTTCCTACTTGTATTCTCGCTGTAGTATTACAACATGTACCTATGTCGAAATAAACTGTTCCACTCCAAGGAATATGACTAGAAAAACGAGTAGAGCCTACCAAAGGATCTGTACTATAAAGACTAGACGTTTGTGTAGTGTTATCTGACTTAGCAACAATTATAGAAGTTGCTTGATTAGTAATAAAGTTTGCTGTAGTTAGTGTAAGACCTGTTCTTAATCTATTGATTCCATTAAAACTAATTTCATCATAGCCATTAACAATATTAGAAACTAATGTTGGTCTCGTGGATCCTGTTTCACTTAAATTAAAAGCAGAAATTCCAGCCGAATTTGCCCAACTATTAATACTGGTTCCTGTTGTTACAACACCATTGTCTGGACGGTACCAAATAATTAAATCTGACGTTCCATCATTAGTACCAACTCCTCCAGGACCGGTTTGTGCATTTATAATATTAAAAGGTATAACACAGAAAAAAAGTAATACTATCGATAGAGCTTTAGGGAAAAACATATCTATTTTAAATTTTTCTGGCAAAAATAGATTGAAAACGTATTATACACTACTTTTTAAATCTTAAAAAACAAGCGAATTCGTTAAAAGGTAAAGTTAGCAGACCAAATGCATTATTTCTAAAAAAACCATTAACTAAATAGATTTGTTTAGAAGATAATTTACAGTTATTTCTTATTTTTCTTTAAATACTCTAAGTATAAGTTTTCAACCTTAGTTCTAGCCCAAGGCATGCGTCTTAAAAATTTCAAACTCGATTTTATTGTAGGATTATCTGTAAAGCACTTAATTTTTATGTTGTAACCCAAATATTCCCAACCATAATATGCTTGTAAATCGGTTACAATTTGCTCTAACTTTATGCCATGAAGTGGGTTGTTTTTTTGAGTTTCCATGTAGTTTTAAATTTTATTTTATCTGTTTGAGTATAGTTAAAGTCTGCATTAAACTTCAACTATACTCAATGTGATAAAAAATCTATTGAATCATCTTTTTAATTTTCACAGCCTTTTCAAAATGATCTAATTGGTGTGTTTCTATCCACCAAGTAGCAGCTTCCATTAATAACTTAGGATTATCATTTTTGTTTTTAAAAAAAGCATAAACAGAAAGACCAACATTATCTCCTTTTTGTGCAATTTTGGTATCGCAAACTTCTATTATTTTATCTTTTAATGCTTGAGTCATTTTAACTTCTTGAACTACTAGAACGCCTATCGCTACTAGAACCTCTACTTTTATTTTTACTACGGTTTCTTCCACCTCCATTTTCAGAGTTAGAATTCCCTTTAGATTTATCTCCAGAACCTTTTGCTTTAGGCTTGCTATTTCTGGGTTGTCTATTTTGACCTGGCTTTATAGGTGTAGTTGAAGCATTTGGATCTGGCTCGAAACCTTCCATAATTTCAACTGGTAATTTTTCACCAATAAGTTTTTGTATATCTCTTAAAAAAGTAGTTTCGTCTGCACTTACTAGAGAAATAGCTTCTCCTTTAGCTCCTGCTCTACCTGTTCTACCAATTCTATGTACGTAATCTTCAGAGATATTAGGAATCTCGAAGTTTATAACGTGTGGTAATAATGGAATATCTAATCCACGCGCAGCAATATCTGTAGCAACCATAACACGAACAGTTCCATCTTTAAAACCTTTTAAGGCTTTAGTTCTTGCTCCTTGACTTTTATTTCCATGAATAGCTGCTGCTGAAATACCAGAACCTATTAATTTTTTAGTTAGGTTATTAGCTCCATGTTTAGTACGTGTAAAAACTAATACTTGTTTCCAATTCCCTTCAGAAATAAGTTTAATTATTAATCCTGTTTTATGCGCTTTCGCTACGCGATATACTTTTTGAGTAATCGCTTCTACTGCTGTATTTTCTGGAGTTGCTTCTACTTGTACTGGATTGTTTAGAATAGTAAAAGCTAGCTTTTTAATTTCTTTAGAAAACGTTGCCGAGAACATTAGATTTTGTCTTTTATCTGGCATTAGTTTCATTACGCGTTCTATATCGCGCAAAAAACCCATATCAAGCATTCTATCTGCTTCATCTAAAACAAATATTTCAACGCGCTTTAAAGAAATTGCGCCTTGATTACATAAATCTAACAAACGTCCTGGTGTTGCTACCAAAACATCTACTCCATTTCTAATATTTGCTACTTGAGGTTTTTGGTTTACACCACCAAAAATAACAGTACTTCTTAAATTTAAAAACTCACTGTACTCTTTAACATTAGCATATACTTGTGCTGCTAATTCTCTTGTTGGTGTTAATACCAACGCACGAATTGGTCTAAATTTTTCTTTAGGGTTTTCGCTTAATATGTGCAGCATTGGTAAAGTAAAACCAGCTGTTTTTCCTGTTCCTGTTTGTGCAGAGGCCAAAACATCGTAACCATCTAAAATAGGTGGAATTGCTTTTGCTTGAATAGGTGATGGAGTATCGTATCCTTTTTTACTAATTGCTTTTAGTATTGGCTCAGAAAGGCCTAATAATTTGAATGACATAAATAGTGTTTATGAAGCAAACGCTATCTTAATTGTAGGTCACTTCTTTATTTTGCTGCAAAGGTACTGCTATTTTATGCTATAGTAGATTAATTAAGGAATGTTTGTGTTTTATAGACTTGGCTTTGTAAAAAAAATAGGCGAACTTCGAGTTTAAACTAACTGTTGCTACATTGGACGCTGTTGGTAAAAAAAAAAAAAAACAAAAATGAAATACTTCCTTAAATTTTCTCTCCTAACATTACTTATTCTTTCATTCTTTAAATGCAAGCAGCCAACAGATACATTAAAAATTAAAGAAGAAAAACGTAAGAAAATTGAAATAATAACAAATTACGGATCGATGGTTTTCGAACTTTACAATAGCACACCATTGCATCGAGATAACATCGTTAATCTTGCAAATAACAAAGCTTACGACAGTTTACTTTTTCATAGAATTATAAATGAATTTATGATCCAGACTGGAGACCCAGAAAGTAAAAATGCGCAACCAAAAGACACACTCGGAAATGGAGATGCTCCATATTTGGTAAATGCAGAATTCCGTAAAGAATTATTTCACAAAAAAGGAGCACTCGCTGCTGCTAGAGAAGATAATCCTAAAAAGTCTTCAAGCGCTATGCACTTTTATATTGTGCAAGGAAAAAAATTTAATGATAGCCTTTTAAGTCTAGCTGAAAACCGTATCAATAAAAAAAAGGCTAGAGCATATTTTAAAAATGATATTAGAAAAAAGCCTTTAATTGATTCTATACAATATGCAAGTGACCATTACGATGTATTAAAGGAACGTTACAATTTATTAATGGATAGCATCTTGAGTATTGCTAATAATGACAAAAATTTTAAATCCTATATTATTCCAGAAAAGCAACGTGAAGTCTACAAATCTATTGGAGGCACACCGCATTTAGATCAAGATTACACCGTTTTTGGTCAGTTAATAAAAGGAATGAACGTATTAGATTCAATAGCAAGTGTTCCTACAAATGATTTAGCTAGGCCCTTAAAAGATGTGAGAATACAATCGATAAAGGTCATAAATTAAAACGCAAGAATAAAATTAAAACTGCGTCCAAAATCATGTGAAGCTTATCCCTAAGTTTTGGCTTATATGGGAAAATCTACAATATATACTTTGCTATTTTTAATACAGTTACGAGTATTCTTATAGCGTATATTTTATGTCCAATATTCTTAACGCTTCATTAAAACAAAACTCTTTTTTATTCCGTAATTTTGTTTTTTATCATTCCTTCGAAATAGAAGATTTATAAAACACTTATCTATAAAATATAGTATCGCTAAATAAAGATTCCAACCAAAGTTTATCTAAAGGAAGGCAAAAAAAACAGGAATAACACAAATTATGCAATTCAAAATACAATCAGAATTTAGTCCAACAGGAGATCAGCCTTCAGCAATAAAAAAATTGGTGAACGGCTTAAACTCTAATGAGAGATACCAAACTTTACTTGGTGTTACAGGTTCTGGAAAAACATTTACAGTTGCTAATGTTATTGAACAAACACAAAGACCAACATTAGTACTAGCTCACAATAAAACTTTAGCTGCACAATTATACAGTGAGTTTAAACAGTTTTTTCCTGAAAATGCTGTGGAGTATTTTGTGTCTTATTACGATTATTACCAACCAGAAGCCTACATACCAACTTCTGGTGTTTATATAGAAAAAGATTTATCTATTAACGAGGAGATTGAGAAAATGCGCTTAAGCACAACCTCTTCTCTACTCTCTGGTCGTCGCGATGTTATTGTAATAGCATCGGTTTCTTGTTTGTATGGTATTGGAAATCCTGTAGAGTTTCAAAAAAATGTAATTTCTATAGAACGCGATCAGCAAATTTCGCGTACAAAACTATTGCATCAACTAGTACAAAGTTTGTATTCGCGTACCGAAGCAGATTTTAGACACGGTAATTTTAGAATAAAAGGAGATACTGTAGATATATTCCCAAGTTATGCAGACAATGCTTTTAGAGTTCATTTTTTTGGAGACGAAATAGAATTAATAGAACAATTCGATATACAAACCAACAAGGTTATTGAGGAGTACGAAAGACTAAACATCTATCCTGCAAACATGTTTGTAACCTCTCCAGATATTTTGCAAGGTGCCATAAAAAGTATTCAAGACGATTTAGTAAAACAGTATGATTACTTTAAAGAAATTGGCAAGCATTTAGAATCCAAAAGACTTAAAGAACGTACAGAGTTCGATCTTGAAATGATTCGCGAACTTGGTTACTGCTCTGGTATTGAAAATTACTCTCGCTACCTTGATGGTAGAATGCCAGGCACACGACCTTTCTGCTTATTAGATTATTTTCCAGACGATTATTTAATGGTTGTAGACGAAAGTCATGTAACGATCTCACAAGTGCATGCTATGTATGGAGGTGATTACAGCCGAAAAGTAAACCTAGTCGATTATGGTTTTAGATTACCTGCTGCAATGGATAATAGGCCTTTAAAATTTGAAGAGTTTGAATCTTTGCAAAACCAAGTATTGTACGTAAGTGCAACGCCTGCAGATTACGAGCTTCAAAAAACCGATGGTGTTTATGTAGAGCAAGTTATTAGACCAACAGGTTTACTAGATCCTATTATTGAAGTACGACCAAGCTTAAACCAGATAGATGATTTAATTGAAGAAATACAACAACGTATCGAGAAAGACGAACGTACTTTAGTTACCACGTTAACCAAACGTATGGCCGAAGAATTAACCAAATATTTAAGCCGAATTTCTATTCGTGTTAATTACATACATAGTGATGTAGATACTTTAGAGCGCGTACAAATTATGCAAGATTTACGTAAAGGTATTTACGATGTTTTGGTTGGTGTAAACTTATTGCGTGAAGGTTTAGATTTACCAGAAGTGTCTTTAGTTGCTATTTTAGATGCAGATAAAGAAGGCTTTTTACGTTCGGCAAGATCATTAACACAAACCGTTGGTAGAGCTGCAAGAAACTTAAATGGTAAAGCCATTATGTATGCAGATAAGATTACCAAAAGTATGCAGAAAACTATTGATGAAACCGAATATAGACGCGAAAAACAAATAGCTTACAATACAGAAAATAACATGGTACCAAAAGCCCTAAACAAAAGTTTAGATAGTGCTTTAGGTAAAAACTCTGTAAGTACTTATAGCTACGAATTGGAAGCTGCACGTGCTGCAGAACCAGAAAGCGAATATTTAACTAAAGGTGAATTAGAAAAGAAAATACGTGAAAAACGTAAAGTTATGGAGCAAGCAGCAAAAGCTTTAGATTTTATTGTTGCTGCAAAATTACGTGACGAAATTAAAAGTTATCAAGGGAAGTTAGAAACTTTGAAATAGTATGTTTTTGGTAGAGGTTCGATTATCGTGTTCGTGTATGAAACGTAGCTCGTAAAAAGACACTAACTTTTCGGGTTAACACAGAGCCGAATTTTTATATTTTGTTTTTAACTTATCAATCTTAAAAGCCAAATTTAAAAATTTGGCGGTCTTTGTAAATATACACGTACCTATGGGTCAAACTCTTATTAGCTATGTTTTACACACGTTGTTATGAGATTTTTTTATTTCTAATTATTTTTACTATTCGGGTATATACTATTTCTGCCAAATTCCACATATATAGTTTAGAGTCGGTTGTGTTATTAAACTGAACAACAACAGTATCAATATCTTCATAATATTCGGAAAAACTCTGATATCCAAGAACCCACCCCGAATGTTTGTACACATAAATCGAAGAATAGATTTCTTGTTCGCCTTCATCAAACACTGAACCATCGTTTAGTGCTCTTAAAAAAATGCCAACATCTTCTGCTGTAGCAAACATTCCACCATATTCCGTTTTTAAATCGGATTCATAGCCAACATGATATCCACTCATAATATCGTCTATATTTACTTCATTAAGGGAATTGAATGTATTGTTTAGCTCGAGTGGTGTCAAAATTTTCTCCTTAATATATTGGTTACGGCTATAACCTAAGACCTTGTCCATGAGTTTCCGAAGCAATAAATAATTCGTGTTTGAATAACCATAATCTTCACCTGGCTTAAAATTGGCTGGCAAATCAAGTGCCAATTCAAGGGTTTCTTTATGACTTTTCGGTGGATTATCCCAATAACCATAATCTGTATAATTTGGTATACCACTCCGATGTTTTATCATCAACCTCAGAGTAATTTTTTCTGCATTTTCAATTCTACCCACAAGTTCTGGAAAGTAATCAGCCAGCGTTTTATCTAAAGATAAATGTTTGTCTTTTACTAATTTTGTGATAGCAACAGCGACATATAGCTTGCTGATACTGCCAATATTGAATAAGGCTTGAGAGTCGGTAGGTATTTTGTTTTTTCGGTCTTTCCAACCACTTGTATAAAATGCTGGCGGTTTACCTGCTTCGTCTACATAAACAATCATTCCATCAAACCCATAATCAATTGCCCTATTTACTTGTTCTTCAACAGTATCAGGTAGTGGTAATATCCAAGCTTTTACCAAAATCCATGGTACGAACCACAAAGAAAATATACTTGCAATAATAAATACTATTCTGAGTATTCGTTTTGTTTGTTTTTTTGTCATTCTATTTCAAGGGAATGTTTTTTTTAAATACACTAATTGCTCATAATGTTTCGTTGATATAAAATTGTTTTAATGTTTTATATCAGACGATAATCGAAGTTAGCGAAAAAAAATGAAAAAGTCAAGTTATAAAAGGCTCTTAAAACATGAGATTCCTGCCTTCGCAGGAATAAGTTCAACTAGCTAAATTGAATGCACCAAAAGGCTTTTCAATTTAGAGTTTCACTTAATTATACTGTACCTTAAAAATATCGATTAAAACTTCTGCAGGAACCATCATATTTGGGAAACCATCCATTAAATACAATACTTTTGTAATGGACTCATGATTTAATCCCATTCGTAAACCATAATTATATAATTTTACTTCTTCACTACGTGTACGCTCTTTATCTATATGTGTTAATAAAACTAGACGATGAAACTGTACTATACGTTCGCTATGAGATTTAAGGTTCTCATAATTTATAGGGTGCTCAATTAAATAGTCGAAATCTTCTCGAGAAACATTTAATTGTTTAGAGATACCTAAGAGGAAGTTATACTCTAATCTCTTTAAGTTTTTATCTGCTTTAGCAAACGCTATCATTTCAGACAGCAAACTTAGTTTTTCGACTTTGTTAGGCATAATAAGGAATAATTTTTCTTTTTATAAAATTACATAATAATGGCAATTTATAATCGTAGAAAGTACGTAGCTTGTCGAAAAATGAGTAGTTTTACACCGATTTTAAACGCTGTTTATCAATTATCTAAAGAATA
The DNA here is from genome assembly GCF_002831665.1 of Lacinutrix sp. Bg11-31. Taxonomy (NCBI): domain Bacteria; kingdom Pseudomonadati; phylum Bacteroidota; class Flavobacteriia; order Flavobacteriales; family Flavobacteriaceae; genus Lacinutrix; species Lacinutrix sp. Bg11-31. Next base: position 122,917 of record NZ_CP025118.1, on the reverse strand, counting down.
AAACGCACAAAACAGCATTTAAAACACTAATTATAAACACATTACAGCATGACAAATAATGATATCTTAAAAAAGCTAAGAGTTGCGCACAAACTAAGAGATACTGATATTATTGCAATATTAGATTTAGTAGATTTTAGAATTGCTAAAACAGAGCTAAGTGCTTTTTTTAGAAAAGAAGACCACCCTAATTATGTAGAATGTGGTGATCAAATATTAAGAAATTTTCTAAATGGATTGATTATTCATCTTCGTGGACCAATGCCAAAGAAAGGTGAGGAACCTAAAAAAGAAGCTGCAAGGAAAGTAAAACCTAATCCTTTAAGTAATAAGAAGAATTTTAATAAACCAAAAAGAAAGAGCAACGATTAACGTTGCTCTTTCTTGTTTTATGTAATATTTATAAAAGTTAGGTATTGAACTTAACTCGATACAAGAACCTTATAGTAAATATATTTATGCTAATACAGCTTGTACTTTATCTGCTGCTTCTTGAAATTCTGTAGCACTCATTACATCAAGTCCAGAATCATCAATTAATTTTTTAGCAATATCTGCATTAGTACCTTGTAAACGTACAATAATTGGCACGCTAATGTTACCCATGTTTTTATAAGCATCAATTACACCTTGAGCAACACGATCGCAACGCACGATACCACCAAAAATGTTAATTAAAATAGCTTTTACAGCTGGATCTCTTAAAATAAGCTCGAATGCAATTTCTACTCTTGCAGCATCTGCAGTACCACCAACATCTAAAAAGTTAGCTGGCTCACCACCTGCTTGCTTAATTAAATCCATAGTTGCCATTGCTAAACCAGCACCATTTACCATACAACCTACGTTTCCGTCAAGGTCTACATAGTTAAGTCCTTGCTCACCTGCTTCTACTTCAATTGCGTTTTCTTCACGTAAATCGCGCATTGCTGCTAAATCTTTATGTCTATATAATGCACTAGCATCTAAAGTTACTTTAGCATCTACAGCCATTATTTTATCGTCACTTGTTTTTAAAACAGGATTGATTTCAAATAAAGCAGAATCCGATTTTACGTAAGCTGTATATAAAGACGTTACAAATTTTGTCATGTCTTTAAAAGCTGCTCCAGATAAACCTAAGTTAAAAGCAATTTTACGTGCTTGAAAAGGTAAAATTCCTGTTGCAGGATCTATTTCTTCGTTAAAAATTAAATGTGGAGTCTCTTCTGCAACTGTTTCAATATCCATTCCACCTTCTGTAGAATACATAATCATGTTACGCCCAGTTCCTCTGTTTAATAAAACAGACATATAATATTCTTCTGGCTCAGAATCTCCAGGATAATATACATCCTCACATACTAAAACTTGGTGTACACGCTTTCCTTCTGCCGAAGTTTGAGGTGTTACCAAATCCATTCCTATAATATCTCCAGCGATAGATTTAACTTCGTCTAAGTTTTTAGCCAACTTAACACCACCACCTTTACCACGACCACCTGCGTGAACCTGTGCTTTTATTACGTGCCAACCTGTTCCAGTATCTTCGGTTAATTTTTTTGCTGCAGCTACTGCTTCATCAGCATTTTGAGCAACAATACCACGTTGAATACGTACGCCAAAGCTGCTTAATAATTCTTTTCCTTGATATTCGTGTAAATTCATCTTTATTAATGGATTTATTTAAATTTCTGCTTAAACAGAAAGTCTATTAAATTTTAGTGCTACAAAAGTAAATAATCACAATAACTTACCCTAATATTTAATTATGAAAATACAATATCAAGAACTATTACTTTTTTAATTTTGTTAAATAATTAACAAACTGTTTAAATATGTAATATTTTGTTGTAAAAATTTATTAATTTAAACAAACAAATATCTTTGATAAAAAAATAATTTATGACCAATACGCAATTACTTAAAATAGCAAAAGACTTTGGAAGTCCTGTCTATGTATATAATTCTGAAATCATTTCGCAACAATACAAACGTTTAACGTCTGCTTTTAAGTCTGTAAAAAAGGTAAAAATAAATTATGCCGTAAAGGCACTTTCGAATATTTCTATTTTAAAATTGATGAAATCTCTTGGAGCAGGGCTAGATACTGTTTCTATTCAAGAGGTACAATTAGGCTTAGCTGCTGGTTTTAAAGCTGAACATATTATTTTTACACCTAATGGTGTCTCTCTTGAAGAAATAGAGCAAGCAGCCATATTAGGTTGCCAAATAAATATTGATAATCTATCGATACTTGAGCAATTTGGCACAAAACATCCAGATATCCCTGTGTGTATTCGTATAAATCCACATGTTATGGCTGGTGGAAATACTAACATTTCTGTAGGACATATAGACAGTAAATTTGGTATTTCAATACATCAAATTCCACATATTCTGCGTATTGTTGAAAATACAAACATGAATATAAACGGAATACACATGCATACTGGGAGCGATATTTTAGATATAGATGTTTTTATCTATGCAAGTGAAATACTTTTTGAAACTGCAAAAAACTTTAAAAATTTAGAGTTTATAGATTTTGGGTCTGGTTTTAAAGTACCATACAAGCCTGGAGATATTGAAACTAATATTGAAGAGTTTGGAGAAAAATTATCCACTCGTTTTAATGAGTTTTGTAAGGAATACGGAAAAGAATTAACCTTAGCCTTTGAGCCAGGAAAGTTTTTAGTAAGCGAAGCTGGACTGTTTTTAGCAAAAGTTAATGTGGTAAAACAAACCACTTCTACTGTTTTTGCACAAATAGATTCTGGATTTAATCATTTAATACGTCCAATGTTATATGGTTCTCAACATGAAATTGAAAACATTTCTAATCCTAAAGGACGTGAACGTTTTTACAGTGTGGTTGGTTATATATGCGAAACAGATACGTTTGCAAATAATAGACGTATTTCTGAAATTAATGAAGGTGATATTTTAGCCTTTAAAAATGCTGGAGCTTATTGCTATTCTATGGCTAGTAATTATAATTCTCGTTATCGTCCTGCAGAAGTGCTTTGGCATAATGGAGAAGCACATTTAATAAGAAAGCGAGAAACTTTTGATGATATAATAAATAATCAAATTAAAATAGATCTAAAACCTAAAAAAGAAAAAGCATAACTATAAATAGCACTTAAATTGAAGTGCTATTTATTTGTTCAAATTCTAATGTTATTATCGTATTGGTAATCTTATTTTTTTTAATTATCTTTAGTAATGCGCTAGTTTGTAATTATTTATCATTAAAAATTATTTACCTACAAAAGCTGCGTTAAGTCTAAACCATAATTGGTTAATTTATTTAATTACTAAATCTTAAATTATGAAAAAATTGATTTTATTAGTAAGTGTAAGCTTGCTCCTCTTTAATTGTAAGAATACAACACAGCGTTACACTCAAGATTCCCCAGAAATTGAAATTGTAAAACAAACCATCGCTTTTTACGATGTACACAATTGGGATAGTTTAGCCATGAACTATGCAGATACTGCAAAAGTTTATTACAACACAAGAAAAAACGTTTTAAGCGCTAAAGATTTAGAAGCTTTTTTTACTAAAAATGATAGCTATATGTCAACTCGAGCTTATGAAGATGATAGCAGAGAGTATGAAATGATTGAAGACAATAACGGCAAAAAATGGGTCAATTTTTGGGGATTATGGAAAGGTAATTTAAAAGATAACAATAAAGGCATTGTTATTCCTGTGCATATTACCTACCAATTTAACAAAGGTAAAATTGTTGAAGAATTTGGGTATTGGAATAACGCTGAACTAATGAATGATATTCAAGAGATAGAAAACAAAAAAATGTCTTTAGAAGAAATTGATGCTATTGATGAATTATAGGTTTTGAAACAAACTATTTTTTAACCGTTCCATTAAAACAATTCATCGTAGGGGTTTATAGAGTTTTTCTATAACGCCTCAAAACAAAGCCAGTTCCTAACAATGCCAAATACCATTGCTCGTTCTTAAAGTATTTTCTGCTTGTTTTGCTGCAATTGTTCTTGATATAAATTTTTCTATATCCTTTGGAAATTCGTAATACGTAAGCTCTTTTTTGGTTTCTTGAGCATTCGCTAAAGTAACTAGAAACAAATAATTATTGAGGTTAGTGACCTCAAATTATAATATAATAAAGCTATAAAAATAAAAAAGAGGCAATGCCTCTTTTTTATTTTTATTTTAACATTATACTTATTTACTACTCTTGCCACCATAATGGTGTTATTAAATTATCTTCTCCTTGAGACAAAACTGCTTGGTTATAATTAACTGTATTAGTAGTCTGCTCAAAAATTGGGTAGTTTAAACGCGATGGAACTTGATCAAGAACAGCATCCACTGGTGGTATTAATTCTGGGAATCCAGTTCTTCGATACTCTGTCCAAGCTTCGAAACCTTGGCAAAATAATGCTAAGTATTTTTGAATACCTATTTGTTCTAATGCATTTGAAGAATCGTATGGATTAGTTGATAAAAAACTTAAGGCTTCATCATTAGTTAACTCATTTGCTTTAAACGAAGCCATAACACCTGCGTTATAGTGAGATTCAACTGGTACATTAATGTATCCTTTATAAGCAGCTTCTGTTATTAAGAATTCTAACTCAGAATACGACAAAAAATAACCTGGAGCATCGGCTCTTAAGTAGAGTTCTGCTATAGGTGATATTAAACCATCAAATCCTCCAAAAACATACTCGCCATTTTGGTTTAAACCAATCATTTTTGATGTTCTTGGATCTAAACCATTATTTAAATGAGAAAACAAAACTGCACTTGATCTGTACTCGTGTCTTTCTCCCTCAACAATAGTCTCATGTATTGGGTTTTTATCATCTCCTATTCCAGAATAATTATATTTAGCTTCCTCTGTGTTAGCATTAAATAAATTACCATTATCTATAAGTTCTTGTAACTGTGCATTAACAGAAAGATTATTAGATGCTCTCATTAAAATTTTAAATTTTAATGAATTTGAGAAACGTTTCCATTTGTTAGCGTCTCCTTGATAAAGCACATCAAAATTAGAGTTAATAACATCTGTTGTATTAAAGAGTTGATTAGATTGCTCTAATGTAGAAATTAACTCTCCATATATTGTTTCTTGTAAATCATATGCAGGAGTATCACTGATAGAAGCCTCAAAATATGGTACATCTCCAAACAAATCTGTTATTAATGCAAAAGTGTAAACTTTTAAAACTAAAGCTGTTGCTTTTAAGTTGTCATTATCATTTGCTTCTGCATAATTAATAAGTGCTTCTATATCATCTATTCTAGAATATAAGCTACTCCAAATATTATCAACCTCTCCTTGTCTGGGTATGTATCTTGTTTCATCATTATATTGAAGTTTTTGTATTTGTTGAGACCAAGCAATACCCATATCTCCACTAGCTTCAACTCTATAATTTGTATTGGATAGCGCTCTTATAATATCTGGTAAATTTTCTTCTGTTACTATATTTACTGTTTCTTCTTGGTTGTTGACATCGTCGTCACTATTACAAGCAAAAAATGTAAATAGTAAAAGTGTTGTTGCAAAAACAAATGTTAGTTTCTTTTTCATAATCTAATAATTTTGTTGGTTAGCAATTTATTATTAGATGCAAAAAAAGTTAAAAGGTTGCGTGTTTTTCTTACAAATTCTTAATCTTTTATTTCTTTTTTATCTGAAATAGTAGTTGTTCCGTATTTATCGAAGAGATAAATTAAACTCGTCATGGTTGCTGCACCAAGCTCAAGTTCTCTTTTATTAACAGCATCGAAAGTATCGTTTGCTGCATGATGATGATCGAAATAACGCTGAGAATCTGGACGTAATCCTGCTAAAACAATATTATCGTTTTTTAAAGGGCCTATATCTGCTCCACTATATCCTTTTTCGAAATAGTGAATTAAATAGGGTTTAAATAATGGTTCCCAACTTAATACTTTATTTAGGTTAGCATCGCTACAATCGAAACTAAAACCTCTTGGTGAAAAACCTCCTGAGTCGCTTTCTAGTGCAAATACATGATTTTCATTTTTACGTTTTGCTTCTTCAGCATATTTTTTACCTCCACGTAATCCATTTTCTTCGTTCATGAAAAGGACAACACGAATGGTACGTTTTGGTTTTATACCGCTTTCTTTTAACAATCTTACAACATCCATAGATTGTACTACTCCTGCTCCATCATCATGCGAACCGTCTCCAAGATCCCAAGAATCTAAATGTCCACCAACTACCATATATTCGTTAGGGAATTCGCTACCAGTAATTTCACCAATAACGTTATAAGATAATACGTCTTCAAATTGCTCGCAACTTTGTTTGAAGTAGAATTCTAAGTTTGCATCCTTTTTTAAGGCTTCTGAAAGCGCATTAGAATCGTTAGTACTTATTGCTGCAGAAGGTACGCGTTGGTTGTTAGGTAAATCTAAATATCCCATACTTCCTGTGTGTGGCAAATTGTCCTGACGTAAATTTAAAGAACGTACAATTACACCAACTGCACCAAGTTTCCCTGCTTCGTAAGCTCCTGCATAACGTTGTTTTGAACACCCTCCATAAGCTTCGAATGTGTGTATTAGTTCTGGATTTAAAGCGCCATTAAAAAATACTATTCTTCCTTTTACGCTAGTTCCAAGTGCTGCTAATTCTTCGAAACTTTTTACTTCTATTACTTTCGCTTTTAATCCTGTTGATGCAGTTGCTACTGATCCTCCAAGTGCACAAATATTTACATTAAATTTTTTTCCAGAGGTTTCGAAATAACCAACTTCTTTTTCGCCACGTTCCCATTTAGGCACCATAACTTCTTGAAGCCATACTTTATCTAAACCTAGTTTTTCTAGTTCTAACTTTGTGTATTGCACTGCTTTTTCTGCATTTACAGAACCTGACAATCTTCCTCCTATTTGGTTTGACAAATAATCTAGCCATTGGTAAGACTGCCCATTTGTTAACGATTGACTATAAATGGTTTTTACGGTTTCTTTATCGTTTTGTGCAAACACGTTTGCTGATAAGAAAAGAACTGCTATTAAGAATTTTAGTTTCATGGTGAGTGCGTTAGCGATTAAACGGTTTGTTTGAGCTCCTTTTTGCTTTTCGCAAAAAGAGCGAGTAGTGAAAGCGCGACCCTTGTGGTAACGCCCAAAATATTATTTATAAGGTTCCTGCCTGCACAGGAATTGGTTACTCGTTATTTAATTGTTCTTTATATAAATGCAGATTAGCCTTTGTTTTGTCGTCTAATTCTGGTTCTTTAATGTCTTTATACTCTTTTAATGTATTGTACAAAATAGTTGCGACTGCTAATCTTGCTGCTGGTTTATTATCTGCTGGAATATTAAACCATGGCGCGTGTTCTTTACTAGTTCTATTGATGGCGTCTTGGTAGCAATCCATATAATTATCCCAAAGTTTACGTTCTTTTAAATCGCCTGCTGAGAACTTCCAGTTTTTTTGTTTTAGGTCTAAACGACGTAATAATCTACGTTTTTGTTCGTCTTTTGAGAGGTTCATGAAGAACTTGAAGATTAGGGTTCCGTTTTCGGCCAGATGTTTTTCGAAATTATTTATTTGGTTGAAGCGTGTATCCCAAAATTTATCATTTACGTCTTCTACAGAATGAATATTTGGTAGTTTTTCTCCTAAAATATAATTAGGATGTACGCGTGTTACTAATACATTTTCGTAGTGTGTACGATTATGAACACCAAACTTTCCTCTCGCAGGCAAAGCTAAATAGTGTCTCCATAAATAATCATGTTTTAACTCTAACTCTGTTGGTACTTTAAAACTCATAACCTCAACACCGCGTGCATTGAAATCTTTAAAAACTTCACGAATTAGGCTGTCTTTTCCAGAGGTATCCATGCCTTGTAAACATACTAAAATAGAATACTTCCCATGTGCATAAAGCGTGTCTTGAAGTTTCCCTAATTTTTTTCTAACTTTTTTTAGTTCCTTTTTAATATCGTCATCATTTGTTTCTAAGTCTAGAATTGATGGTAAGTTAGACAACTTAATTTTTGATATTATTTTATGGTCTGCTATTGTGATTTTCTTCATGAATTATAAATATGCATTAAATATAATGAAGATTCCATACTTTAGCACCTTCAAACTCTAATATGAAGCAACTCTATCTTTTTCTTTCATTTTTTTTATTGCTATGTCAATCTATTTTTTCTCAAGAGAATAGCAACATAGAGCCCTATATTAAAGATAATATTACTAAACCTAGTATTTTATCTACTCATACTTTTGGCGTCTACTTTTCTAGACTACAAGGTCATTTTAACTCAAAGGTTTCAAAAAACAAAACGATTTCATTGAGTTTAGAAAGTGGTAATGTATGGTCTCCTGGGATAAAAGTTTACATTCCTAAAAATGAATCTGACAGAGCAATTGCCAGAGGTTATAATTGGGATCAATCACATAATGGGTTTGAAGATAATTCTTATGCAAAAGATTCTTTTAGCACAAAAAATGACGGTGTTATAAAAGGTTTACGAGGTAAAATAAATTTTAAACTCGCTGAAAAGCACGAACTACAAATTGGATTTAGAGCCTTTGTATTAACTAAAGGAAAATTACCATTTACAATATTAACAGGCGACAAATTTGTTGAAAGTTTTCATAGTAACATTGCTGGTGGTGAAGACCCATTTGACAGAAAAGTTTTTGGGCTAGAGCAAGCAGGTATAGAATATACTGATAGAAATGGAAACAGTTCAAAAGTTGACAATGGTAATATTTTTGCTACTGGCTTAGAAACTGCATATTACTATTATCCTGAAACATTAAGAAGTAAAAACAGATTATTCTCTGTTAACTTTGGCGCACATTTAGGTGTTAATTTATCTAAAAGCAATTCTTCTTTAGATTTTGGTTTATCTGGAAATGCTTTAAAAACATTTGTAATAAATAATAGAAGTAATTTTAATATTGGAACTAGTTTAGGTGTTTTAAGGAAGGCTTTAGCTAACTTTAAAAGTGATAATCTTCAATATGGGACAAACGATTTTTTAGCAAATTCTGAATCGGCATTAGAATACAGTTTTAGAACTAAGAGAAGTAATATTCATAATTTTGGGGTGATTTTTTATATTCAAACAAGTTTAAATAAAAAAGAGGAACTTGAGTATATAGTTGCAATTAGAGACCCTCTAGCCTTTAATTCTTGGGGACATGGAGCAACAAATTTGTACAAAAATAATGACTATTGGTCTTTAGTATATTCTTACACTAAAAAAACTATAACCCTAAGTTTTTATCTTCAACAAGATTTTACTGCTATAAATATTCCAGATATCCAAACTGGATTTGGAATTCAGTTTGGAATCTAAGTTTTATTAAAACAAACTATTTACTAGCAAATAGTTTTACATCTTGAACACTTACTTCTACTCCTCCAAGAATTATTAAACGTTCAATAACATTTCTTAACTCTCTAATATTTCCTGTCCAATCGTATTCTTGTAATAATTTTATGGCTTTTGCCGAAAATTTCTTTTCTACTGTACCTTGTTCGTTAGAGATTTTCTTAGCGAAATGTTTTATTAATAATGGAATATCGTCCCTTCTATCGTTAAGTGCTGGAACTTTAACAAGTATTACTGCTAGTCTGTGGTATAAATCTTCACGAAATCTACCATCTGCAATTTCCTTTTTTAAGTTTTTATTTGTTGCTGCAACAATACGAACATCTACTTTAATATCCTTATCGCTACCTACACGTTGTATACGGCTTTCTTGTAATGCACGTAGTACTTTTGCTTGGGCAGATAGGCTCATATCTCCAATTTCGTCTAAAAAAATGGTTCCTCCATTTGCGGCTTCAAATTTACCTGCTCTGTCTTTTGCCGCACTTGTAAAAGCTCCTTTTACATGACCAAACAATTCACTTTCAATAAGCTCACTTGGTATTGCTGCACAGTTTACCTCTATCATAGGTCCTTTTGCACGTGCACTTTTTTCGTGTAGCCAATGTGCTACTAGCTCTTTACCTGTTCCATTTGGACCTGTAATTAATACACGAGCATCTGTTGGTGCTACTTTATCTATTATATCTTTAATTTGAGAAATTCCATCGCTTTCTCCAATCATTTCGTACTTTTTACTAACTTTTCTTTTAAGAATTTTATTCTCTACAACCAGTTCTTTTCTGTCTAATGCATTACGAACCGTATTTAATAAACGGTTTAAATCTGGTGGCTTAGAAATATAATCGAATGCACCTAAACGCATTGTGTTTACTGCTGTGTCTAAATCTCCGTGACCAGAGATCATGACCATTGGTATTTCTGGTTTTATCTTTTTTACGGCTTCTAAGACTTCAACACCATCCATTTTTGGCATTTTAATATCGCAAAGGATCAAATCGAAATCTTCTTTTCTAATTCTTTCTATTCCTGCCAAACCATCTTCGGCTTCAAAGACTTGATATTTATCATTTTCTTCAGAAAGAATTTTTATTAAAACTCTTCTAATCGCTGCTTCGTCTTCTATTACTAATATTTTTGGCATTATATTTTAAATTTAATTCCTGTTCTTAAGTAAAATGTATTTTTGTTGTCTAATTTATAAACTTCATCTCTATTTTTATCCCGTAATCTATTATTCATGCTCAATGTGTAACCAGAATATGCATACCATATTAAATGGTCTGTAAAACAATACTCATAGCCCAAACCAGCAAGAATAACCGATAACGAAATATTATCTACTTCTTTACCTTCAATAGTAATAGTATCTTGAATATTTGCAAAATAACCGTCGATGCCTACAAATGTTTGTAAAATACTGTGTTCGCTAAAAAAATATTTAACATTTGTTTTAGGTACTCCTAAATTAAAAGACCACTGCTCGTTTACGCGTCTATAATAGCTTATAAATGGCAGTGGTAATGGTATTCCTGTTGTACTATTATAGGTTAGTCCTAAAATTAAACGGTATGGTTTATTTTTAGATTCGTCTTTTGTTCTATCATTTATCGCATAAATACCTCCATTTAAAAAGAGGTCGTTACTAGATAATTTGTGTGTTAATGTAGACGCTATTCTAGGTGAAATTTTTGCTCCTAAACGCCAACCACTCTTTAGTTTAAAAGTATAACCTACATTTAAATCCATTATGTGCAAGCGTCTTAAGTTCGAAGTGTTAAATGGGTAATTATCTTCTATATTAAGAGCTATTCTACTATATTCTCCTCCAATTACTAGATAACAGTTTTCTTTTGTTTCAATTGGATAATTAACTAAGCCTCTAAATCTATTAAAACTATCTTCAGAATTTCCTTTTGGGATATAAGAATACTCTAAACGTGCTAAATCTGTGAGCTGAGCAAACGTGCTTTGAAACGTCATTATAAAAAAAACGATTACAATATACTTAGCTGGTTGATTTTGCATAGATTTAATTAGTATTACTGTTTTTTCGAATTCATTTTTAATTGAATATTCTCCTCACCTTTTTGAATAACGTGTATATCGCGTTGTGGAAACGGAATACTAATATTATGCTCATTAAATAATTTATAGATAGCAAAACGCACTTCACTTTTAGGAATCCTAGCATTAAAACTATCTTGTATAGTAAAAGCTATTCTAAAATCTAAAGAGCTTTCTCCAAAATCCATAAACACAACAGCAGGTGCTGGTTGCTTAAAAACTAATTTTGATGAAGCTGCTGCTTGTAACAATAACTTTTTAACTAACACGACGTCACTACCATAGGCAACTCCAACATCTACAGATTCTCTGGTGGAAGATCCATTTTGTGTCCAATTATATAGGCTATTCGCTAAATACAAATGATTTGGTATTATTAATACCTTATTATCTATTGTAACAGCTCTTGTGGTTCGTAATTTTATTTCTTCTACTCTACCTACCTTTCCTTCAATTTCAATAATATCACCTACATGAACAGATTGATCTACTAAAATAAAAACACCTGAAATTATATCCTGAAATAACGTTTGCAAAGCTAAACCAACACCTATTAATAAGGCTGCAGAAGCTGCAAAAACTGCCGTAACATCTATTCCTAAAGAGCTCAAGGCTACTAAAAAAACAACAATATAAATTAACCATCTAGCAAAGGAAAATACAGTTGTAAATTTTGCTTTGTCATTCTCTGGCATTTTACGTGTTAGTAACTTCTTTAACCAACGTAAAGCATAGGTGGTAAAAATAAGTATTACTATAATTAGTAAAAAGTACTTTACTTTTAAAGCCCCTGTTTCTAAACCGTTACCATCTGTAAACGTATGTAATTTAAAATTTAAAAAATCTACAAATTTTTCCCATATAGAACTTTCAGTAATAGCCTCTCCTAGTTCTTCGACAGTATCCTCAATTTGATCTTTAACTTTTTCCTGCATCTTTAATATTTAATCCATTTTAAAAGCTCTCTGTATGTTGGCTTTTTACCATACATTAATATACCAACTCTATATATTTTTGAAGCCATCCAAATGGTAAACATAAATGTACCAATTAATATTAACAAAGATAGTATTTGTTGCCAAATTGGGACTCCAAAAGGAATTCGCATTAACATAACAACTGGAGACGTAAATGGTATAAAAGAAAATACCGTTGCTACTGTTCCATGAGGATCTTCTATAACCGTAAAACCTCCAACATATACTGCTAAAATTAAAGGCATAATTATAGGCAGCATAAATTGTTGTGTATCTGTTTCATTGTCTACTGCTGCACCAATAGCTGCGTACAAAGAGCTATATAATAGATAACCGCTAACAAAAAACAAGATAAAGGCTATTATTAAATTTGCTAGTGGCATATTTAAAAAGGCGCTTATAAATAATTGCATATTTGCATTTCCATCGGGATTTTGTATGGCCTGTGTTACTAGTTCTTGTTGTGGTGTATTGACTTGCGAGAAATCAATATCGAAAACCAATGCTGCTATAACCGATAAAATACTACCTAAAATTAGCCAAATACCAAACTGTGTAATTCCTGCAAGTGTAGTACCAATAATTTTACCCAACATTAATTGTATAGGCTTAACCGAAGAAATAATAACCTCAATTATTCTGCTCGTTTTCTCTTCAATTACAGAACGCATAATCATGTTTCCATAAATTATAATAAACATGAAAAGCAAATAACCAGCTGCACCTCCAAAAATTAGTTTTACAACACTATCTACTTTAGATGTTTTTTCTCCTGTAAAATTTTCTTGATCTATAGTTATACTAACTTCTGCATCTTTTAAAATGGCCTGATCTACGCCTTTTTTCTCAAGGTTAAGTTCTTTTAAACGTTTTTCTACTTTTACTTCTAATGCAGAAATAATAGTAACAGAAGGTGTTTCTTCTGAATAAAAAGCAACATCAACATTCCTTTTTTCATCTTCCTGAAAACTTCCAACAGTGGTTATAAAGTCTGAAATATAAAGTAATCCGTAACTTTCCTGTTCTTCTACAATTGTTTTTGCACTCTCTAAAGTTACATTTTTTAAAATGGTATACTTTACAGTTTCTTTATCTGTGAAAATAGATTCAATTTGTCCAGATTCGTCTAAAACAGTGATATTCTTTTGTTTTGCATTATTTAATTGGGATAAATACGCAACTAAAGAAAAGAGTCCTATCATAATTAAAGGACTCAAAAAAGTCATAACTATAAAGGCTTTATTTCTCACTTTAGTTAAGTACTCACGTTTTATTATTAGTGGTAAATGATTCATGGTTTTTAATTATTCTTTACAGCTTGAATAAAAATATCGCTAGCACTTGGTATCACTTCTAAAAAATGAGACACCTCGCCTTTTGTGGTTAGATAATTTAATAATTGATTTGCAGATTCGTTTTCCGAAAGCTTTACATTAAGTTTCAACTCATTATTTAATGATTTGAATTCTGCTGGAGACACTATAAACTTATCGGAAAGCGAGCGCTGTAGTTCTAAAGCATTATCTGTAGTAATACCTACCTCGAAAGTATTAGACTTATACTGCCTTTTAATGTCATTAAGATTGCCATCTAAAATTTTATTAGATTTATGTATTAATGCAATATGATCGCACAACTCTTCAACAGATTCCATTCTGTGCGTAGAAAAAATAACCGTTGCACCTTCCTCTCTAAGTCTTAGAATTTCATTTTTAATGATGTCTGCATTAATAGGGTCGAAACCTGAAAAAGGTTCATCGAAAATTAATAATTTTGGCTGATGCAATACTGTTACTACAAACTGAATTTTTTGAGCCATTCCTTTAGATAACTCTTGAATTTTCTTGTTCCACCAATCTCCAATCTCTAATCTTTCGAACCATTCTAACAAACGCTTTTTAGCTTCAGCTTTATCTAACCCTTTAAGTTGCGCCAAGTATAGAGCCTGTTCACCAACTTTCATTGTTTTATATAAGCCACGTTCTTCTGGCAAATAACCAATATTTTGTATGTGATGCCTCTGCAAAGGCTCGCCATCTAAAAGCACTTGACCTTTGTCTGGCATTGTAATTTGATTAATAATACGAATTAAAGTGGTTTTTCCTGCTCCATTTGGACCAAGCAATCCAAATATGCTTCCTTTTTCTACAGCAATAGAAACGTTGTTAAGTGCTGTGAAATCACCAAAATTTTTAGAAACCGATTGTGCCTCTAATAAGTTACTCATATAATATGTTTGTTGTTTATGTAAATATAGAAAATGTAAGTTGGTATGCTTTGCTGTTTAAAATTATTTTAACGCTGTAAGGAATAAATAATTACGCGTCTAATTATTTAGTAAATATAAAATATTGCTAAAAAACAAAACCCACCCTTTACGCAAATAAAGGATGGGAAAAAATTGCTATGAAAAAGAAAAATTACCATTGGCGCAAACCAATGATAAACCAAATATACTGTTTTTTGTTTAACTATTCCTTTTCATATTAAATAAGTTCGCTTATTAATAAAAATAATCCGCAAGAGTATTGCGGATTATTTTTTTGATAAATATTCTTAATATTATGAAAACATATCTTTCACCTTTTCAAAAAACGATTTGTCGCTTCTTTCTGGTTTAGGTAAAAAATGTTCGTCGTCTTTCATTTTTTCAAAAAATGCTGACTGTTCTTTATTCAATGTTTTTGGTGTCCATACATTTACATGTACTAATAAATCTCCTTTACCATAACCATTTATACTTGGAATCCCTTTTCCGCGTAAGCGTAAAATCTTTCCAGATTGCAAACCTGCCTCTACTTTAATACGCACTTTTCCAGTAACAGTATCAATTTCTTTAGAAGCACCTAAAATAGCATCTGGTAAACTTACATATAAATCGTAATGCAAGTTATCACCTTCACGCTGTAAAGTTTCATGATCTAGCTCTTCTATAGCCACTAATAAATCTCCTGCAATTCCATTTCCTGGCGCATCGTTTCCTTTACCAGTTACTTTAAGCTGCATTCCATCTACAACTCCAGCTGGAATTTTAACAGAAATAGTTTCCTCATTTACAATTAAACCTTGTCCATCTGCTCCTGCTGGCTTTTTGTCTATAGTTTGTCCTGCTCCTCCACAAGTAGGACATGGACTTGCAGTTTGCATACGACCTAAAATGGTATTTGTAACTCTAGTAACTTGACCTGCACCATTACAAGTTCCACAGGTTTGGTATGTAGTGCCTTCTGCTTGAATTTTACGTTTAACTTTTATTTTTTTCTCAACACCATTGGCAATTTCCTCTAGTGTTAATTTTACGCGAATACGTAAGTTGCTTCCTTTTACGCGACGTTGTTGGCCTCCACCAAAACCGCCACCTCCAAAACCAGAGAAGCCTCCACCACCTCCACCAAAGATATCTCCAAATTGGCTAAATATGTCGTCCATATTCATGCCTCCTCTTCCGCCTCCACCAAAACCACCACCGCCTTCGAAGGCTTGGTGACCATACTGGTCGTAACGTGCTTTTTTATTGTCGTCGCTTAAAACTTCGTAAGCTTCGGCAGCTTCTTTAAATTTAGCTTCGGCAGTTGCATCGTCTGGGTTTTTATCTGGATGAAACTCGATAGCTTTCTTTCTATAACCTTTTTTTATTTCAGCAGCTGTAGCACCTTTACTAATGCCTAATGTTTCGTAATAATCTTTCTTTGCCATATTTTTCTTTGGCTTTTAGCTATTTGCTGTTGCCTTTTAATTAAAAATTACTTTTATTATTGTCCAATAACTACTTTTGGAAAACGAATTACTGTTTCTCCAAGTAAATAACCTTTTTCAACAACATCTATAATCTTCCCTTTTAAATCTTTACTTGGCGCTGGTACTTGTGTGATGGCTTGGTGAATTTCCGAATCGAAAACATCTCCTTTCTTCACTTCCATTGCAGCTAAACCTTTTTGACTTAAAGTGGTTAACAGTTTTTGGTATATTAATACCACACCTTTTCTTAATTCTTCGGCTTCTTTATCGTCTTCGATATGTAATAAAGCACGTTCGAAATCGTCTAAAACGGGTAACATTGACACCATGACATCTTTACCTGCTGTTTTAAATAACTCAACACGTTCTTTAGATGTTCTTTTTTTATAATT
Organism: Lacinutrix sp. Bg11-31; assembly: GCF_002831665.1. Taxonomy (NCBI): domain Bacteria; kingdom Pseudomonadati; phylum Bacteroidota; class Flavobacteriia; order Flavobacteriales; family Flavobacteriaceae; genus Lacinutrix; species Lacinutrix sp. Bg11-31. The sequence continues at coordinate 106,364 of NZ_CP025118.1, read as the reverse complement.
TTCGAATTCGGCAAACAATCTTAAAAACTTGTCTTTTTCTTGACCTAGTTCTTTATTAAGCCTGTCTTCTGTAGACAACTCTTCAACTTCAACAGTTTCTTCGTTTATTGTAGCTTCTACTTGCTCTTCGATTATATCTTCTTTTATATCTTTTGCTTTGCTCATCTCTGTATTTATTTTAATACTATTTAAGATTTGCAAAAGTACTGCCATTATTATAAAAATGTCAAAATGTCATTATCTTTTTTTTATACAGAACTCGTTTCAGTATCTGCCCTAATTGGGTAATTATTAAACACTAAAATCTAAATATTTTTATGAAAAAATTAAGTATTTTCCATGGAATGTTTTTTACTTTTGTTACTTAACCATTAATAAACATTTAAAATGAAAAAACAAGTATTAAATATTTTAACTGTACTAGCCTTAGGTCTTGCAGTTGTAGGATGTAAGAAAGGAACAGAAGCAAATACAAGTGAAGCAGAAGCTGCAGCAACTAGCGAAAGTAATTCTGTAAAGTATGTTGCAAATATAACAGAATCTACTATTGAGTGGAAAGGCTTTAAACCAACAGGAACACATAATGGTACAATAAATTTAGATAGTGGTATCTTTTCTGTAACTGATGATGTTTTACAAAGCGGAACGTTTATTATAGATATGACTTCTATTAACACTACAGATTTAGAAGGTGACCAAAAAGCAAATCTTGATGCGCACTTAAAAGGTACTGTTGAAGGTAAAGAAGGTGACTTTTTTAACGTTGCAAAATTTCCAAATGCTGCTTTTGAAATTACAGGAACTGCTGTTGAAAATGGAAAAACAATGATATCTGGTAATTTAGCTTTAAAAGGAAATAAAAATAACATTACTTTTCCTGCTACAGTTACTAATACTGGAGACATTATGACTATTACTAGTGATGCTTTTACTATTGATAGAACAAAATGGTCTATAAACTATGGTTCTAAAAGTATCTTTGATAACCTTGGAGACAAGTTTATTAATGATGAAATGGAATTAAAAATTTCTATTACAGCTAAAAAGTCTTAATTAGATTTTTACAAATTATATTGAAAAGCCGCATCGAAAGATGTGGCTTTTTTTTTATGCGCTTTTTTATTTCTCAAAAAAAAAAAAAAAAAAAATTGAATAAAATTTTAAAGTTATCAAACATAATTAAAGACCAATCTCGCATGAAACATTAATAAAAGAAAATACCCTGTTAATGTTATATATTCGCGCTTCAAAACTAACCTACATATTTACTAACCTATGAAAAAATTACTTTTAACATTAATTCTAATTGGAAATTTAGTATTCGCACAAAATGACACAATTGCTATTAAAAAAGTAGAATTCAACTCTGGATTCACTTACAAAATGCTTGATCAAAATCAAGATTTAAGAAAAATTAATATCCTTCTAGAAGAAAAAAAGAATGGTACTATTAATAATAATAGCTTAATCATTGGGACTTCGTTAATTTCAATTTTCGACTATCAGCATTCTAATACAGACTCTAAGTTTGCGTACCTTATGAGACATCCAACTTCTAATAATCAAATTGGCAAAGAGGTTAGTGAAGCTGTTATTCATTCTTTTCAACTATCCATTACTGCTACAGTTAATAGCTGGATAAGTACTCATGCCGAAATACTGTATAATCCTGAGCAAAGTTTTGGAAGCGGAACTATTACAGACCTAAATAGAAACCAACTTCAATTAAGGAAAGCCTTTGTATTAATAGGCAATTTAGACATGTTTCCAATTTATGGTGCTCTTGGAAAAATGGATGCTCCTTTTGGACAAATGGGAAGCGTAAGCCCATTTACTAACACAACTATGTGGCATGCATTTGGCGGATTAGGTTATGGTGCGCAAATAGGATTCGCAAAAGGAGGCTTACATGCTAAATTAATGGCAGTTCAAGGAGGTGCACAATTCCGAGCTTTACATACACCTGTTGGTGATGGCACAAACGTTCCATCTAAAATTAATAATTATGTCGCAGATATAAATTATTCATTTAATATTTTAGAAGATGTAAAATTATTAGTAGGTGCTTCTTACTTAAAAGGAAGCGCATACTGTCAAGACTTCCCTGTAACTCATTTTTCTTCTTGCAAAGAAAATAATCCTGCCTACACTTATTATGGAACCTTAAGCATCAATAACCGTTTGATCGTTAAAGGTGGCTTTGCAAAAACAACAAAGGTGTGGAAGGGCACTTATAATCCAGCTCCTCCATTAAATATTTTTGAAGCCTCAAAAGTTAGCTCCTTAGATGTAGGTGCTAAATATGATTTAAATGAAAACGGCAAATTCAAACATACTATTTCGGGAGAGTTTTCAAATTTTAGAGCTGGAGCAGATGGAGCTCCATGGGAACGACAAAATCAAATGGTATTAGGCTTTGCTACACTAATAAATAATTCATCAAAGTTATTTGCCGAAGTATTCCGTACCGATGGTTATGCGCCTTTAAATTTTATTAGTGGTAGCGATGACAATGCTCCATTTCCGGCTGGCACTACACATAGTTTAAGAGAAGCGAATAGCATGGGAATTGTTGTTGGCGCTCAAATATCATTTTAAAAAACCAATTCCTAAGTTTACAAAAACACTTCAATAACTAATTCTCATTATAGTTAGTGAAAAATATAACTAATTTTTTTTTAATTATCATGGAATCCACATCGTAAAATGATGTTTTTTTTTGTTCACCTATTCCGAACGATTTTAGTTTCACAAAATTTCTGCTATCTTTGAAATCTGTTAAAAGGATTTCAATAACAATTAATTAAAAGACTTCTTGTAATAACTAAACCTAATTTTCACAACTTATTAAACTAACAATTTCACAAATTAATTATGAAAAAAGCATTCTATTTTATTACTCTTTTATGCACAGCTATGCTAGTTACAAATTGCTCTGAAGACTCTGCTACAGATGAATTTAATAATACAAACGGAAATGTTGCAACTAAGCTTGTACAGTCTATATCTGTAGTCTCTGCTCAAGATGCGCAAGAGAATAAAAACATAGCATTATCTTATAACACAAATGGCTCTTTAAACACTATTTCTGATGGTGTAGAAACTAGTATTTTTGTATACAGTAATGGAGATTTATCTAACATTACTGGAAATGGAGATAATTTAAACATAGAAGAATTATACGATTCACCTTATGATGCTTTTGAAACTGGTAACGTTTTAAATTACGATAATAACGGAAACCCTAAAAAGATAGAGTTTTACGAAGAAGAATACGATTTTAACACAAATAGCTACACTACAGAAATATTTACAGCAGATATTACTTACGATAATACACATAACCCATATTTCTACACATTACAAGCTGGTGGTATTATTGAAGTTTTAGATGGTGTACAATTAAACTTTAGTGTTAATCCTCAAGTACCAGAAATAGTACAAGCAAGATTACTTTTACCAGTAAACAACCCTTCTCAAATTGTTTACAAAAATGCTCAAGGAGAAATTATATACACTATTACAGTTAATTATGTTTACGATAGTGAAAACTATCCAACTTCTGCTACAATAACAGCAATTTCTACTGAAGATTCTCAACAAAGCACATACTCTACCGTATTTGAATATGTAAACTAATTATAGCTGTAAACACAGCTAGATTTCTATACGTTATATTAAAAAGCCATGTCGTGAGATGTGGCTTTTATTTTTGGAGTTATTTAAGTTCTTAAAAAGTATAATTACATTTAGCCTAAGAAACGACTCAAAACATATTTTATCTATAAATTTTCAGCTAATCTCCACTACACCAACTCCTCTAAAGCCAATTCTAAATTAACATATTCAAACTCAAAACCAGTTTTCTCAATCTTTTTAGAACACACACGCTGGCTTTCAAATAAAAGAGTATGCATTTCACCAAGCACAAATTTCATAGCGAATTTTGGAATGTTTGGCAAAATTAACGGCATTTTTAGTTGCCTTGCAATAGCTTTTGTAACTGCTTGATTTGTTACAGGATTTGGTGCAACACCATTATAAACACCTTCTAATTTATGTTCTAGAACATGAAGGAATATGTTTGTTAAATCTTTTAAATGAATCCAAGACATCCATTGCTCACCACTTCCCATTGCAGCTCCTACTCCAAGCTTAATTGGTTTTGCTAATTGTGGAAAAGCACCTCCTTTTTTAGAAAACACAATACCAATTCTTATTTTAGAAACGGTAATATTTAAGGTTTTAAAAGCGTCTACTGCTTGCTCCCATTCTTGCACAACTTTACCAAGAAAAGAATCGCTAATTTGTTTTTCTTCCTCAGTATAGTAGTTAGTTAGAGAGTCTGGATAATAACCAATAGCGCTTGCAGAAATAATTTGTTTTATGTTATTAGGATTGTTTTTAACTGTTTCATGTAGTAAAGCTGTAGTTTCTAGCCTACTACTAATCATAACCTGTTTGTTAGCTTCTGTCCAACGTTTAGAGATACTAGATCCTACTAAATGAATAATAACATCTACATCTTTTACACAGTTAACATCAATTTCGGCTTTACTAGGATTCCAATAAAAGCCTTGATAACTAGCAGTGTTTTCTTTTTTAGATTTACTTGTTGTTAAGTAATTAACCGCAATGCCATTATTATGACATTTTTTTACAATTTCAGTTCCAATTAGACCTGTTGCTCCTGTAATAAGTACTCGCATCTCTTTTTTATAAAAATACAATTTTAGTTGATAGCGATAAACACCTAAAGCACTAATGTTTCGTTAAATATTAAAGTTTAAAATTGATGATTTTGATTGAAATAATTCTTTAAAACCAAAATAGCAACTATAATTTAACAGCTCTCAACATGTGTCGTTTTCCTGGAGGACCTTTTACTTTCTCTACAGTAAAACCAACCGAAATCATAGCGCGTCTAGCATGACCTTGAGCGCAATACGTAACTAACACACCATTTGGCTTCATGGCTTCGTACATGCTTTTAAAAATAGCCTCTGTCCATAACTCTGGTTGTACTCTTGGCCCAAAGGCATCGAAATAAACAATATCAAACTTATTTTTATCTGTTATCCCAGAAAACTGCTTCTGTTGTTTTTTAAGATTGAAATTTTCAGAGATAGTAAAACTACTTTCCCATTCACTATCATGAATAGCATTAAAAGTATTTTCATGCTTTAGTACTTCAGAATAGTTTAAAGCTTTTAATTCTTCTTTAGAAATAGGAAAACCTTCTACACCAACATAATTACAATTCAAGTTTAACTCTTTGGCTTTAATCGCTGTTAAAAAAGCATTTAAACCTGTACCGAAACCTATTTCTAAAATAGAAATTTGAGACTGTTTCATGTAGCCTTCTGAAGCACAAAAATAGGCTAAGCCATGTTCTAAATAAACATGCTTAGCCTCTTGTATTGCTCCATGTGTAGAATGATATTGCTCGTTCCACTCTGGTATGTGGATAGTTGTAGAACCATCGTCTGTAATTATTATTTTACGTTCCAAATAAACTATTTAATTAGTAGCTTCTTAATTCTTGGTATTGGTCCTGTACATTCTGTTTGGTGGCAAGAAATACAAACACCAATAGCATTATTAAATCGTTCTTCTACAGGAAAGCTAGATTCTGTATTAAAAACTTCTTTTTCCGCTTCAATGTATAGCTTTGAAAAAGCCTCAAACTTTGCATTTCTTTTTTTAAAATCGGAAAGCTCTGCTCTATGAATCTTCATAAAATCTAAAGGAAATTCCTCTGGAGTATTACCTGCTAGAATATCTGCTTTAATTTTCTCATTTATGGCATAAAATTCGTTCATGAGAATCGCCATTTCAGACGGCTCATACATATCATAAACTTTCATTTCAGATTTCTCTTCTTGTTTAGCGTTATCTTTTGTGTTGGAGTTACAACTTAAAACAAAAGCTAAACTTATTAAGCAAAGTAGATATTTCATTTTTTATTCTTCTACTAATAAAACACCATCAGCCTCAAAAGAGTATGTTTTTTTAGACTCTGTAATTAACGCAATTTCTTCGCTAGATTTACCAGCATCTTCAGCATAATGACGTAACTCTTCTACAGGCACTTCGTTTACATACGCTTTACCGTTTATAATTACTTCTTGTCCTGCAATGTTTTTAGGCATAAAAAAACCATAATCTTTAAACTTAACCATAACTTGTTCACCATTGTCTAAATCTAATTTCATCCAGCAACCTTTTGCTTGGCAAACCTCGTCTACTTTTGCTATCATTTTGCTGTTTATACTATCTCCAACATTCATTGCTTTATAATGTTCTGCCATAGATTTTGCATCAACAGCATCGTCTGCAATAATTGCTTCTCCAAACGACTTGTAATTAACAGCCATTTCTTTAACTACCTCAACAGCTTCTTCTTTTTTAGCTTCTTTACAAGCTACAATACTAAAAACAACAGCTAGTGCTAATACTACTTTTCTCATATTACTATATTTATTAAATTATTTTTCACTCCTTCAAAGATAGTATTTTAAGATGAAAAACCCGATTTCTTAATTCTTAATTCTGTACTTTTGCACTAGAAAAACACACAATATTTTCATGGGAAACATAACTAAAGATCAAGTAGAAATTATAAAAGCAAAAAACTCTAAAATTGATAGTATCGATTTTAACAATCTTGCTTTTGGTCAAGTATTTTCAGATCACATGCTAACATGCGATTATAAGGATGGGAAATGGCAACAACCAAAAATTGAGCCTTTTGCACCTATTACGTTAATGCCTTCAGCAAAGATTTTTCATTACGGACAATCTATTTTTGAAGGTATGAAAGCCTATAAAGACGCTAATGATGATGTGCTTTTATTTCGCCCAATGGATAACGTAAAACGTTTAAACATTTCGGCAAAGCGCTTATGTATTCCAGAAATTCCTGAAAACTATTTTATGGAAGGTTTAAAAGCCCTTTTAGACTTAGAAAAAGATTGGATTCCTACTAAAGAAGGAAGCTCTTTATACCTTAGACCTTTTGTTTTTGCTACTGGAGAAGGTTTCCACGCGTCTCCTGCAGACGAGTATAAATTTATTATTGCTTGTGCACCTTCTGGACCTTATTTTTCTGGAAAAGTAAAAGTTTTAATCGAAGAAACATATTCGCGTTCCGCAAATGGTGGTGTTGGTTTTGCTAAAGCTGGTGGTAATTATGCTGGACAATTTTACCCAACACAATTAGCGAAAGACAAAGGATATCAACAAGTAATCTGGACAGACGATACATCTCACGAATACATTGAAGAAGCTGGTGCAATGAATGTTTTTATACGTATTAACGATACATTAATTACCTCTCCTGTAAGCGACAGAATTCTTGATGGAATTACTAGAAAAAGTATTTTAGATATCGCTAAAGCGGAAGGCATAAACACTGAGGTAAGAAAAATAAAAGTTAGCGAACTTGTTGAAGCTGCTAAAAACGGAAGTTTAAAAGAAATTTTTGGTGCTGGAACAGCAGCTGTAATTTCTCCTATTTCTGGTTTTGGTTTTAGAGATTCAGATTTCGATTTACCAGAATTAAAAGACACTTACGCTAGTAAATTAAAAGCGCGTATTGTGGCAATACAAACTAATAAAACCGAAGATCCTTTTGGATGGAGAGTTAAAATTTAGCAAACAATATTCGATAAGTAGTACTTACTCAAATACAGCCAAAAAAAAGCAGCCTAAAAATTTAGGCTGCTTTTTTTATTTATATTATTAAAATATATTATGCACGCATTGTATTTTAATTAATTTTTAGCTAACTTATAGACTTTCCACAATAACTATGAACGAAAAATTAATTTCTAAAAAAAAGCCTGCCTATCCTATTACTGCCCAACTATCTAACTACTTAACTGCTCAAGGCAGGAATATAAAAATTCCGATTTTTTATGATGACTTACTGCGCTTTCAAGGCGCTATAGAAGTTTTCGACGATAAAGATGTCGATACGCTTTGGGTAAGCTGTTACTATGCAGAACACGAACGCGAAGAAATACAAAACAGCTTAAAGCAAATGTATTCCATCTTACATTCTGATGGAAGCGATAGTATTCTACCCTATTTAAATATTGATAGTATCGATTTTTGCACCTTTGGTAACACGAAGCCTTTTCGTATTAAGGTAAGAAACGTATTAAACGATAACTACATCTTTCTTTATATAAAAAAGGCAGATGCCTCACGTATTTATGGTTTAGAGTTAGAAGACATACTCTCTCCTAATCACATCAATTTTTTAGTTCATAAAGACACATTAATTGAAGAGCACATCTCTGGAATTCCTGGAGACATTTATATAAAAGAACATTTACACACCATTACAGAACAAGACAGAAGAGCTTTAGCAAAAGAATTTGTAAAGTTTAACGAACGTTGTTTTGTAAGGTTGTTAGCTGATATGCGCTCGTACAATTACGTTATTGTAATTACACACGATTTCGACCGTAAACAATACCGTATTCGTGCTGTAGATTTCGACCAACAAAGTTACGAAGGCAACCCTAAAGTTTATAAACCTCAGTTTTTAAAAGAAAACAATCCATTGGTAGAAATGAGTGCGGAGGTATTAACTAGAGGCTCTATAAAACAATACGAAAAAGAGGAACGCTCACTACTTGCAAAACGTGCTAAAAGTGAACAAAAGCGTTTACGCCATTTAATATTATGCATGAAGAGAGATCAAATTTCTTCACCCGAAAAAATTAAACAATTAAAATTAGGCTTGTTCGATTTAACAGGAGATGTTAGGTTTAAACGTGCTAAAAACATGGGAGAATTGCTTAAAGCAGCCCTAGACTTTGTAATGCGTAATTACCAAAACGAAAACCCATACATAATTAAATAACACACTACTAAAGATGAAAATTAAAAAGGTTCTTGTAGCAAATAGAGGCGAAATTGCTATTCGCGTTTTACGTGCTTGTACAGAGTTAAATTTAACTACTGTCGCACTTTACACTTATGAAGACCGTTACTCGCAACACAGAAATAAAGCAGATGAGTCTTACCAAATTGGAGAGGATAACCAACCTTTAAAACCCTATTTAGATATTGCTCAAATTATAGATTTAGCAAAAGCAAAAAACGTAGATGCCATACATCCTGGTTATGGTTTTTTATCTGAAAACTCTGAATTCGCAAGACAATGCGCAGCAAACGGTATTATTTTTATAGGCCCAAAGCCTGAGGTTATGGATGCTTTAGGAGACAAAATTACCGCTAAAAAAGTAGCCGTAAAATGTAATGTTCCTATTATTGAAAGTAATAAAAAAAAACTATCATCACTTAAAGTCGCTTTGTCCGAAGCCGCAACCATTGGTTATCCTTTAATGCTAAAAGCAGCTTCTGGAGGTGGAGGACGTGGCATGCGTATTATTAGAAAAGACGAAGATTTAGAAATCAATTTTGATTCTGCTAGAAACGAAGCACTAAATGCTTTTGGAGACGACACCATGTTTTTAGAAAAATATGTAGAAGATCCAAAACATATTGAAGTACAAATTGTAGCAGATAATCATGGTAATATTCGTCACTTACATGAGCGAGATTGCTCTGTACAACGTCGTCATCAAAAAGTTGTAGAAATTGCACCTTCATTTAATGTAAGCGATACTGTAAAACAGAGTTTATATAAATATGCCGTTGCCATTGCTACAGAAGTGGGTTATAATAATATTGGTACAGTTGAATTTTTAGTAGATAAAGAAGATAACATCTTTTTTATTGAAGTAAATCCAAGAATACAAGTAGAACATACAGTTACCGAAATGGTAACAGGAATAGACATAGTAAAAACACAAATTTTTATCGCTGGAAATTACAAGTTAGACAGCGAGCAAATTAAAATATACGGTCAAGAAACCATAGCAACCTACGGTTTTGCTTTACAATGTCGATTAACAACCGAAGATCCTTCAAATAATTTTACACCAGATTATGGTAATGTAACCACTTATAGAAGTGCCTCTGGAATGGGAATTCGTTTAGATGCAGGAAGCATTTATCAAGGCTATCAAGTGAGCCCGTTTTTCGATTCTATGTTAGTAAAAGTATCCTCTCACGGAAGAACTTTAGATGGAGCAACGCGTAAAATGGTGCGTGCACTAAAAGAGTTTAGAATTCGTGGTGTGAAGACGAATATTCATTTTTTACAAAATGTTATTCAGCATCCAACCTTTAAAGATGGAAAAGTAACAGTTAATTTTATTCAGAATACGCCAGCCCTATTTAAAATAAAACTACCGCAAGACAGAACCTCTAAAGTGGTTAATTTTTTAGCTGAAGTCATTGTTAATGGAAATTCGGACGTAAAGTTCATTGAAGAAAACAAAGTCTTTAGAACACCTAAAGTTCCAAAGTTCAGTTTATCTGAAGCCTATCCAAAAGGCACAAAAGATAGGCTTACAGAATTAGGACCAGAAAAATTCTGTGCTTGGTTAAAAGACGAGAAAAAAATTCATTTTACAGATACCACAATGCGTGATGCGCATCAATCTTTATTAGCAACAAGAATGCGAACGTTCGATATGCTAAAGGTAGCCGAAAGTTTTGCTAAAAACCATCCAAACACTTTTAGTATGGAAGTTTGGGGAGGCGCAACTTTCGATGTTTGCTTACGTTTCCTACACGAAAGTCCGTGGACGCGTTTAAGAGAGTTACGTAAAGCAGTACCAAACATATTATTCCAAATGTTATTACGTGGCTCTAACGCTGTTGGTTATAAAGCGTATCCAGATAATTTAATAGAAAAATTCGTTGAAAAATCTTGGGAGAATGGCGTCGATGTTTTTAGAATTTTCGATTCTCTAAACTGGGTAAAAGCTATGGAACCAAGTATTAATTATGTACGAAATAAAACTGGCGGAATTGCAGAAGCTGCCGTAAGTTACACAGGAGATATTTTAGATATAAACGAAACAAAATACACGCTTAAATACTACACGCAACTCGCTAAGGACTTAGAAAACGCAGGAGCACACATGATTGCTATAAAAGACATGGCAGGTTTATTAAAACCATATGCTGCAACAGAGTTAGTTTCGGCTTTAAAAGACACTGTAAACGTACCAATTCATTTACACACACACGACACCTCATCATTACAAACAGCAACGTATTTAAAAGCTATTGAAGCTGGTGTTGATGTTGTAGATGTAGCATTAAGTGGCTTATCTGGCTTAACGTCTCAGCCTAATTTTAATGCGGTTGTAGAAATGATGAAAGGGCAACCAAGAGCACATGATTTCGATATGCCAAAACTAAATCAGTTTTCTAATTTCTGGGAAGATACTCGCGAATTATATTATCCGTTTGAGTCTGACTTAAAAGCAGGAACAGCAGAGGTTTTCGAACATGAAATTCCTGGCGGACAATATTCTAATTTACGACCGCAAGCCACAGCTTTAGGTTTAGCAGACCGTTTTGATGAAGTAAAAAAAATGTACGCAGAAGTTAATAAACTCTTTGGTAACTTAATAAAAGTAACACCAAGTTCTAAAGTTGTTGGAGATATGGCCATTTTTATGGTCACCAATAATCTAACCACAGAAGATGTTATGAAACGTGGTGACGAGATTTCGTTTCCAGATTCTGTAATTAGTTTCTTTGTTGGAGATTTAGGACAGCCAGTAGGCGGATTCCCTAAAAAACTTCAGAAAATTATTCTAAAAAACAGAAAGCCATATACTAATAGACCAAACGCACATTTAGAACCTATAGATTTTGATGAGGAGTACAAAGCTTTTAAAAAGAAGTTCCAAAAAGGCTTTACAAGAGACATAGAAATGGAAGATTTCCTATCTTACACCTTATATCCAAAAGTGTTTGAGCAAGCGCACGAAAACTATAAAACCTATGGTAATCTTGCTTTAGTTCCTACTAAGAATTTCTTTTTTGGTATGAAATTGCGGGAGGAAATTTTAATTGAATTAGAGCCAGGAAAAACAGTTATTATCAAATTGCTTTCGGTGGGTATCCCTAACGATTTAGGTTCTAGAACCATCTTTTTTAAAGTGAATGGCGAAAACAGATTTGTAGAAATTACAGACAAATCCCTAAATATTAAAATTGAACAAAATACAAAAATAGATCCTGCAGATACTAACCAAATTGGAGCGCCTTTACAAGGTTCACTTTATAAAGTATTAGTTAAAAAAGGACAAGAAGTAAAAGAAAACGATCCGCTTTTTATTATCGAAGCCATGAAAATGGAAACTACCGTAACAGCTTTTAAATCTGGAACAGTAAAAACGGTGAGCCTAAAAGAAGGAAGTATGGTAAAACAGGACGATTTAATTGTGACTATAGAGTAATATTGTTTTCATTAATAACACAAATGTAATTCAGAGCAAAACTGTCATTCAGAGCGAAGCGAAGAATCCCTAAAAAAAAACAAAACAGTTTTGGAAGTAGAATATAAACCAACAAAGCTGTTTTATTAATACAAACAAAAAATAATGTCTATGAAAAATTTTATTTTAAACACGCTTGTAGTATTCTGTCTAATTAGTTTTACATCTTGTAATACAGATGACGATAGCTCAGACAACAACCAACAAGAATTTAAGGAAGTAGTTGGCGAATGGCAAATGTACAGAGAGGAAAATCTAGAAACTGTAATAGACGAGTGGACAGGAACCGAATGGACAACAGTAGATACTTGGTTTAAAACCTTAAGAGAAGACTCGGAAATAATTCTAGAATTTAAAGCAGATGGAACTTTTATAGATCGTTATGCAGATGTTGAAACAGCAAATGGAACTTGGACTGCATTAGCAGGAGGCAGCTATACTTTTGATTACATTCAAGATGCCAATAACCCAAACGAATTTTTGTCGCAAACAAGATTAATAACTATAAATTGCGACAATACATACACTATAGAAATAGAAAATAATGACAGAACTTTTAATTATTACAAAAAAATTGGAACTACAGAATGTGGCGATTTAGTAACATATATTGTTAACGATTAACGCAAAGTCTCTTTTAAATACAACAACATCAAAAAGGCTTTAGCCAAAATAAAAAACCACCTAAATCAGGTGGTTTTTTTATGTCTCAAAATAAATTACAATACATTTTATTAAAATGTATTGATTAAAAATGTATATTTGACATATGTATAGCAAAGAACTCACAAAAGGAACACTAAAACCTATCATTTTAAAATTGTTAAGTCAGCATGATAAAATGTATGGTTACGAGATTACCCAAAAGGTAAAAGAACTTACCAAAGGAAAAATAGACATTTCAGAAGGTGCCTTATATCCTATTTTGCATAAACTAGAACACAATAAGGTTTTAGAAACCGAAAAAGTATACATAGGTAAACGCGTTAGAAAATACTATTCGGTAACAAAAACTGGAGAGCAAGTTATAAAAGAGCAAACCGAACAGATTAACGATTTTATAAAAACACTATCATTAATATTTAACTCTAAATCTATAGCAAAATGATATTAACAGACCAACAAATAGACTATATACAAACCAATTTAGAGTTATACGGTTTAAAAAATAAAGCATTAAAAGAAGACATTCTAGATCATATTTGCACCTATATAGAACAAACCGAACACAGTAATTTCGACCAAGCCTATAAAAACGCAATTCAGCAATTTGGTGGTTATTTAAACATCAATCAAATAGAAAGAGAAACCAACGCACAACTCTATTTTAAATCGGCTAAAAACAGAAAAAGGCTATTATCTATCTCAGAGCTTTTTACAGCAATACTAGTAACCACAGGATGTCTATTTAAAATTATGCATTGGCCTTATGCAGCCACCATAATATTTGCAGGTTTTGCCTTTTTAATAGCCATACCATTACCACTTTATTTTTACAACAAACATAAAGAACACACACTTAAACATCAATCTTAATACGAACATTAAAATCAATCAAAATGAAAAAATCAGTTTATCTTTTTGGCTTTTTAGCCTTGTTTACACTAAGTACAGCCGCATTATTTAAAATGATGATTTGGCCCTACGAAAACATTATCCTATTTACAGGTTTCATGCTTCTTAACTTTGGTTTTTTACCAACCTTGTTTTACAAGCTATACAAACAAGATGTAGCAAAAATTTAATTATCGCTTTCGCGGAAATACAAAACCACCTCTTTAGGTGGTTTTTTGTTTTTACAAACAACACTAAAAACCTAATAACAAGTATAATATAAATTTGTTACATTTATAAAAACTAACCAAACATGAAAAAACTAGCCATCCTCCTATTCTTTATCACAGCAAGTGTTATGGCACAGAAAAAAGAAAAAATAGACAGAGACCAACTCTATAGCTATTCCGAAAACTTAGAATTTACCATCTACAAAATTGGTAGAACAAGAATGACCAATAGAGGAAACGTGAACTATGTCGCCGAAAAAGGAAAACGTTTTATCTCAATGATGTTTCAGTTTAAAAATAATAGTAGCGAAAAACAAATTATAGATTTCGCAAACATACAATTAGTCGATAAAGACCAAAATCTAATTAAAATAGATATGGTTGTAAAAGCCTTAAAACTAACCTCAAAATTAAACCGTTACGAGCAGAGTTTAAAAGGAAACAAAAAACGAATTTTTGCCGTAGAATTTGAAATCCCTATAGATAAAAAAGAAAAAATAAGTGCTCTAAAAGTTAAAGGCAAAATTATTGAGCTCGTTTATAAATAAACGTTTATCGCTTTCGCGGAAATACTAAACCACCTTTTTAGGTGGTTTTTTTATGTTTTTATTTTACGATTACGGAAAGCCGTAAAATAGATCGATTGAGTTGTTTTAACTTGGCTTTTGTTAGAGAAAAATACGTAGTTCTACGTATAGATTTTCTAACTTAAAACGATTAACTTCGTTGAACTTTTGATGAAAAATTAGAATGATTTTTTATTAGAGAAACATTACCTGCAAGCTGAAAAAAAACTATGGGAATTTTTGGAGATAAGAAAAAGAGAGAAAAAAAGAAATCTACCAATCAAGTGGAAAAAACAAAAACTGTTGAACGCCCAAGAATTTGTTGTATCGACACTGATAAAGAAGTCATATCTACTTTAGAAAAAGCTGGAATGAATTTATCATTAGGTTCTTTGGGTTCTAAAATAAAAGTTCCGAATAGTACCAGAAGGGAAAATCATCAGTTATTACCAAATCACAATTTCCCTCTAAATCTTCACGAACTTGATATATTCGTTATGGATTTAGATAGTTTTGAAACTATAGACTACAATGAAGAAGAGCATATTAGAGCAATGCATACAGGAAAAAGCTCATATTCTTTATTAAGCAGTTTTCCTGAAACTTTATTCGACCCAAGGCCAATTGCATCTTCTTTATTAAAAGAAGAGTTTTATAAAATAACCAATAGAGAATATTTGGTCATAGCTTTTTCCTCTTCAAACTATGAAGTTGAATACGAACCTATAATGGTAACCGAAGGCAATGCAAGAAGACAAGGAATTGAAAAACATAGTATATATTCATTTTGGAACTATATTCCTTGCCAAGAGCCTAAATATGGTAAAGAAATAACCGTTTACAAATCAATAGATGACTTACAACGTTTACTAGAAAAGTATAAATCTAATCTCTACTATAACCAAACATTTGAGCATCCCACTCGATGGAATGGTGGAGAAAATGAAAAATATGAAAATTATTTTCCTTTAATAACTAACATTAATGGAGATATTGTTTCTTATGTTGAAATAAATAAATTTAACAATCTAATTGTTTTTCCTCAAATTGAGGATAAAGCAAATTTTCTTTTAGAATTTCTATCTAAAATTGCACCATCAATTTTTCCGGGATTATTTCCCTACTCGACTACTTTTGATTGGAGGAAACAAGAAGAATATTGGTTGCCAAATTTTGCTGAACTTTTAGATGATAAAAAAGTAATTGAAAAGGATTATAAAGAAAAGTTGGCTAGAAATGCAAGTAAAATTATTACTAACAATAAAAAACATGGATTTCTTCACGAATTAATTACAGAAACTGGTGATGAGTTAGTTAATGCTGTAATTAAATTTTTGAACTGGTTAGAATTTAAAAATGCAAAAGATTTTGATACTGAAAATGGTTCTGTAATATTGGAAGAAGATATTCAAGTAGATATACCAGAGGGTCTATTAATTATTGAATGTAAAGGGATTGGAGGCACATCAACGGATGGAGACTGTAGTCAGATTTCAAAAATAAAGCATCGTCGATGTAAACAAAGAAACGCATTTGATGTATTTGCTTTGTATTTAGTAAATCATCAACGTTATCAACCACCACTAAAAAGACAGAATCCACCTTTTACTGAACATCAAATACAGGATGCAATAAACGATGAAAGAGGTTTGCTTACAACTTGGCAACTTTATCAACTTTATGATTTAGTTCAAAAAGGGATTTTATCAAAAGAAGATGCTAGAAACACTTTCAAAAACTATGGTCTTGTAGAGTTTAAACCTCAGAATTTAGAGTTTATTGATGAACCTTTGGAATTATTTGAAAATGGAAAAATTTGCATTGTAAATATTAAAGATTGTTCACTTTCAATTAACGAAGAAATTCTAATAGAGAAAAATGGAAAATTCTATAAATCAGAGATTATCGATATTCAATTAAATGGTAGTTCTGTTAAAAATGCTAAAGAGGGAGAACTTGGTATTAAACTAAGTATTCCGATTAAGAAAAAATCAATACTTTGGAAAAAATCCAGCAGGTAACACCGCGTATAGTTAATTGCTTTGGCAAGTGCTTATTTAGAAAATTCCTTCGGAATTTTCTCGCGTTCGTTTTTGTTTACTAAATTAGTTACTAAAACACGTAACAAACCATATACAAAACCGTTCAACAAACGAAAGAATATTACATTCCATAATTTTCACAATTCTCTAAAAGTTCATCGACTTTATAATTTCTAAAAAGATAAGCGCTATCTAACAAATTATTTTCAATAAGTTAGTTTGTTAAAACGATAATTCAACTTTATTAATAATAAAAAAACTATCCAAAAATAATTTTTAAAGCAATGTAAAACCAATTAAAAAATAATATACATTTACTTAAAATTATAATAGCGTTATGCGCTCTAAATGAACAAATACATTGTTGTAAATCAACCTGAAAAATGGAATTTTTCAATTGATAATATTACAGTAATTTCCTCTCAAGATTATCTTACAAATCCTAAGTATTCCCTATTAAAGAATGCACGAATTTTCAATTTGTGTAAGGATTACTCGTACCAATCTAAAGGTTATTACGTGTCACTTTTGGCAGAAGCAAGAGGACATTTACCAATCCCTACTACTAAAAACATTGTAGATTTAAAAACATTAAAACTGGTTAGAATAGTTTCCGATGAGTTTGATGATGTTATTCAGCAAAGCTTAAAAAATATAAAATCTCAATATTTTACGTTAAGCATCTACTTTGGACAAAACGTAGCACAAAAATATAAAGCTTTGAGCGCGCTTTTTTACAAGCATTTTCAAGTGCCTTTTTTACGTGTAAAATTTAACCACACGACGAAGTGGAATATCCAGAGTATTAAAGCCATTTCAGAATCTGAAATTCCTGAAGAACACGTTTCGAGTGTTTATGAATTTGCCAATCAGTATTTTGCAAAAAAACGATATGACACTGCAAAGGTTAACAATTATGATTTTGACTTAGCGATATTGGTTAACCCAAACGATCCTGCGCCTCCAAGTAATCCTAAAGCTTTAAAAAAGTTTATTGAGATTGCAGAGAAGATGAATATCTATGCTGAAATTATTGAACCTAAAGATTTATCACGCTTATCGTCTTTTGATGCCTTGTTTTTAAGACAAAGTACAGAAGTAAACAACGAGGCTTACATGTATGCTAGAAAAGCACAGCAAGAAGGCATTGCTATTATAGATTATCCAGATGCTATTTTAAAATGCTGCAATAAAGTATACATGGCAGAAGCCTTAAATAATGCCAATATTAGCACGCCAAAAACAGTGATTGTACATAGCAATAATAGAAATACGGTTCTAGAACAAACAGGGTTACCTTGTGTTTTAAAAGCACCAGATTCTACGTTTTCTTTTGGTGTTAAAAAAGCAAAAACAATAGCAGAATACGATGTTTTGGTTACCGAAATGTTAAAAGAATCTGATCTAATTATTGCACAAGAATTTTGTCCTTCGAATTATGATTGGCGTATTGGTATTATTGATAATAAACCGTTTTTCGCCTGTAAATATTATATGGCAAAAGGCCATTGGCAGATTTATAACTGGAAAGCAACCAACAAAAACGAACAAGATGGAGATGCAGATTGTTTACCTATTGAAGACGTACCAAAAAACGTAATAGATATGGCATTAAAATCGGCTAAATTAATGGGATTAGGTCTTTATGGCATCGATATTAAAGTGGTGGATAATAAATTAATGGTTATCGAAATTAACGACAATCCGAATATTGATTTTGGTGTAGAAGATGAATACTATGGTGATTTAGTTTACACAGAAATTCTTTCAGCATTAAAAAAACGCTTAGCATAATTATGAAAAAACCCTATCACTTATTCGACGTTTACGGCATTGAACTAGAATACATGCTTGTTAATAAAGACACTTTTAAAGTCGCGCCACAGGTAGACAAACTACTAACAAAAAAAGCAGGCAAATTACAAGCAGACATAGAAAATGGAGATATTGCATGGAGCAACGAATTGGTTGCGCATGTTATAGAACTAAAAACTAATGGTCCTGCGAAAAGCACAAACGGCTTGGCTGCGAAATTTCATGCCAATATTTTGGAAATCGACGCACTTTTAAAACCTTTAAACCTACAACTTTTAGGTTCTGCTTCGCATCCATTAATGAATCCTAATACAGACACTCAATTATGGAAACACAGTTACAGCGAAGTCTATGCACTTTACAATACTATTTTTAATTGTAAAGGTCATGGCTGGAGCAATGTACAAAGCACGCATATTAATTTACCGTTTTATAACGATAAGGAATTCGAAAAACTACATGCAGCCATTAGAATAATCTTGCCATTATTACCAGGACTTTGTGCGAGCTCACCAATTTTAGAAGGAAAAATTACAGGCTTTAAAGACACACGATTAGAGTTTTACAAAACGAACCAAAAGGAAATTCCTGAGTTAACAGGACTTGTAATTCCTGAACGTGTTTTTTCGAAATTAGATTATTATGCGACCATTTTCGAACCTATAAAAAACGCCATTAGACCTTATGATAAAAATAAGATTTTGGACCAGCATTTCTTAAACTCTCGAGGTGCAATTGCTCGTTTCGATCGTAATGCTATAGAAATACGATTAGTAGATATTCAAGAATCTCCTAAGGCTGATATTGCTATTTGCGCTTTAATTATTGAAGTCTTAAAAGCTTTAGTTAAAAAAGAATTTTCTTCTTTAAAAGACCAAAAAAGTTGGACGAAAGAAGACTTATTCCTAATTTTAAATGATGCTATAAAACATGCTGAAAATTCTAAAATTGAAAATGAAGCATATTTAAACTTATTTGGACTAAAAGCTCCTGCAACTATAAATAACGTTTGGAAACATTTGTACCAAACCGTAAAACCAAAACTACATGCAACACATCACGACGCTATTGAGTTAATTTTGGCAGAAGGCACTTTGGCTACACGATTACTAAAAGCGGTTGGTAATGACACTACTGAAAAACATATTATTACTGTGTATCGCAACCTTCAAAAGTGTTTAATAACAAACACATTATTTAAACCGTGAAACTCGTTTTAACTTGCGAACATGGTGGAAATGATATTCCTGAAACTTATAAAAAACACTTCAAAAATAAAGCGGTGTTAAAAACACATCGTGGCTATGATTTGGGAGCATTAGATTTGTTTCAAAATTTAGAACCATTATCTAATGTATCCTATTTTAGTACAACAAGTCGTTTGCTAATTGAATTAAATCGCTCGTTACATCACAATCAGCTATTTTCAGAATTCACAAAAATTGCGTCTAAAACTGAGAAGTCAGAAATTATTGAAACCTATTATTTTCCCTATCGTTCTTTAGTAGAAAAAAACATTAAAAACTACATCGATAATGGAGATGTTGTGCTTCATTTATCTATTCATAGCTTTACATCTCAATTAAATAACAAAACCAGAAATTGTGATATTGGTTTGTTATTCGATTCTACAAAAAAACCAGAACAAGCATTTTGTAAAAAGTTAAAAACAGAACTTTTAAAAGAAGGTTCTAACTTAAATGTACGCTTTAACTACCCTTATTTAGGTAAAAATGATGGGTTTACGACCTACTTAAGAACAAAATTTACTAAACATTATTTGGGTATTGAGATTGAAATGAATCAAAAATTTGTTTCAAAAAATATAGCAGATTTAAAAATAAAAATGATAATTTATAAAGCGATGAATAGCATACAGTTTTAAATTATTTTGTAGCTTGTATTTTCTAAATTAGACTGCGTAATTAATCTCTATAACCCAATAAATAAAGCCCAATCGTTTAAAACAAGCAAGAATTTTACACCTTATTATTTTTTTAACTAAATTCACCATCTTAACGCTAGTTACCCAATGACTATCAATAACCTACGAAAAACCAGCGAAGTACACGTGCTTCTTAGTGACGCCTATTCTGGGCGTACATCTAATTTGCTCAAGAGTATAGAGCTAGCAAAAAAGGCGCTATACTTGAGTAAAAGTCTAGATAACAAATCATTAATTGGAAAAAGCTTAAACCAGCTATCTCTGTATTATATGATTAATAGCGACTTCGAGAAATCTAATACCCATTCACAAGAAGCTATTGTTTTCTTTAAAGCAATAAACGACCAACGTGGTATAGCAGATGCTAAATATAATATTGGTAGTATTAATTATAAAACCAACAACTATCACGAAGGTTTAATATACTTAAAAGAAGCGCTTAGAATCTATAAAAAATACGACGATTTTGAAAGCCAATCTAAAGTAGAAAAAGCAATTGGAACTGTTTACGAGTATATTGGAGATCGCTCAAATGCTTTTTCATCTTACAAATCTGCTGTAAGAAATGCTAGAAAAGTTAAAAATCTAAATTTAGAATCTAATGTCTTTAATAATCTATCTGGCTTATTATTAAAAAGGCAGAAACCTAGTGTTGCAATGAAAATGATAGAGCACGCTATCACAATAAAAAAACAAACTGGAGATACTAGAGGACTTGCTTTTGCTGTTTATGGACGTGGAAAAATACATCTTAAACAAGGTGGTTTTAAAAATGCTGAAATCGATTTTTTAGACGCTATAGACAAGCATAATAAAGTTGTAGAAATTATGGGAGCCTCAATGGCTTATAACAAACTAGGTAAATTATACTATAAATTTAACCAATTAGATAAAGCAATAAAAATAGTTAAAGAAGGTCTAAAACTATCTACTTCCTATAATATTGCTATGACTAAAATAAAAGGATATCATTTATTATATCTAATCTTTAAAGAGCAATCTAACATTAATAAATCTTTTAAATATTTAGAATTATACCTTAAAGAAAAAGAAACTATAATGAACACCCACACACAACAAGTTATGGAAAACTATAACTTAATCAATAAAATGAATGTGTTAGAAAGTGAAGCCTTATTGCAAAAAGAACGACAAAAAATTATAGAGAAAAAAAGCAAAGACGAACTAAAAGCAGTAAAATTAAAGCAAGAGTTTTTGTCTGTAATTAGTCATGAAATTAGAACACCTTTAAATGCCATTACAATAATAGTATCCATTTTAGAAGACCAAGTACATGGTGAAAGTAAATCGTTAATTAGAAGCTTACAATTTGCATCAGACAATCTAATAAATATTGTTAATAACGTTCTCGATTTTACCAAATTAGATTCTAAGAAAACAGCTTTAGACTTAGATAATAGAAACTTTAACGAGTTCTCTACTAAAATAGTAAATCTGCACCTTAACGTAGCAAAAATAAAAGGTTTAGCATTAGTTTTAAATAATGATATTCCCAAAGACAGAAATTATCTTTTAGACCAAACTAAACTCTCTCAAATACTAAGTAACCTTATTGGAAATGCAATAAAATTCACAGATAAAGGCCAGATAACTTTTAGCTTAAAACTAATAAAAGAAGACTCCAAATTCGACACCATACAAGTTAGCGTAAAGGACACAGGAGAAGGTATTACAGAAGCAGATATATCAGAAATATTTTTAAGTTTTTCTCAAATAAAACCTGTAATGACACGTAAACAAGGAGGCACAGGTTTAGGGTTGGCAATTGTAAAAAAATTAATAAAACTTCATGGTAGTAACATTCAAGTAAAAAGTAAAATTCAAGAAGGTTCAGAGTTTTATTTTAATCTTAAACTCGAGAAAGCATCTAAAATAGTACACATTGAAAACAAGCCTACTTATCCTCAATTAAAAAACAAAAATGTGCTTTTAGCTGAAGACACAATAATGAATGCCATTCTAATAAAAAAAGTGCTTTCTAAATGGGGAGTTACAACAGAACATGTTACTAATGGAAAGCTAGCCGTAGAATATGCACAAAAGAAAAAGTACGATTTTATATTAATGGACTTACACATGCCAGAGTTAAATGGCATAGATGCCACTCGTATAATTAGAAACACTAAAAACACAAATACGCATACTCCTATTTTTGCAATAACTGCAGATGTAATGACGAGTCAAAACAGTGAGACCTCTATACTGTTTAATAAAGTACTATGGAAACCTCTAGAAATCGATAAATTATATACTGCTCTAGCAGAAAAAACAACACCATCTAATTCAGAAACATTAGAAACTTAAAACAAGTATATAATTTTGCTTTTATAGAGATATAAAATAGAGACTTATTAAAAAAAATAGCATTATTTCGCTTTCGCGGAAACACTAAACCATCTATTTTGGTGGTTTCCCATACTTGACTTTGTCAATTTTTTAGGCTAACTTCGTTTAACGTATGATATAAAACATTGAAACGATTTTATATCAACGAAACATTAGCCACAATATGACGAAAACCCAAATCAGAGATATAATTACAAAGATTCATTTCTACCTTTTGGGATTTGCTTTATTGAATTTCGCTCTGAAAAGCACTATTGAAATAAGTCTGAATTATAGATTCTCTTATTTTATAACTTTATTAGTTTATGCAAGCGGAATTATTCTCTTTTTGTGGAATCTCAAGCCTTTTAAGAAAATCGGAATTTACTTTAGTTTTTATGCGTTTACGCCAATTCTGACTTTATTATTCTGGTTGTTTGGCGGAATATTTTTCGGAATTTTAGCCTCGATAGTACTTTATCCTATTCAACCGAATTATATTGAGCTGGAGA
Organism: Lacinutrix sp. Bg11-31; assembly: GCF_002831665.1. Lineage (NCBI taxonomy): Bacteria > Pseudomonadati > Bacteroidota > Flavobacteriia > Flavobacteriales > Flavobacteriaceae > Lacinutrix > Lacinutrix sp. Bg11-31. Next base: position 82,974 of record NZ_CP025118.1, on the reverse strand, counting down.
AAAACGATTTTGTGATTTATCAAAAAGCACAAGGATTTCTTGGAAGTTGTTGCCCATATGAGATTACGGAAAAACAATTTTTTGTGCTAGAGAAGAGAATGAAAGAGGTGAATTTAAACAATGAAATTGAATTTAGCGATAATTCAATATATACATCAAACGGGAAAACGGAATTGAAAATTAGATTTGAAAAATACCAATTTCTAGAAAACAACTTACGAGAAAGAGACACAATAATTTTAATCAAAACGGAATAAATACTGTGGCTAACACCGTGTATAATTAATTGCTAGGTCACTGCCGACTTACGAACATTCCTGCGGAATATTCTATCTGTGATTTGTTTACTAAATTAGGTGCTTAACCACGCAACTAACCATACACAACAACGTTAAACGAACCTACCAAATTCAAAATTTTACAACACTCTTAACACTCCACTCCTCCTCTATTCCAAAAAAATAGCTAAATTGTAACCTAAAAACTTTACAAGCAGTTATCATGACAAAAAAGCACAATGTATTCAGTTTATTTTCAGTCTTATTTTTAACAGTAACTCTTGGTTTTGCACAAGACAAAACGGTTCCTTTTTTTGCAGATGGAGAAGCACAACCAGTTCAAGGTTTTACAGATACAAACGATTGGATTAGACACGACCTTTGGGTAGAAACCACTTTCGACACAGACGAAGATGGGAAACCAGACCGTATGCACGTTGCAGTTACCAGACCAAAACAAACAGACACAGAAGGCTTAAAGCTACCTATAGTATATGTTACAAGCCCCTATTTTGCTGGAGTAGCAGCAGATCTTCCTGGTGTAATGTGGGAAGTAGAACACGAACTTGGTGAAATTGGAAAAGAACGTGTACATCCAGAAGTAAAACGTAGAGGAGAACGCCCTATTATATCTAACTCGCATCTTAGAAAATGGGTGCCACGTGGTTATATTGTAGTACACTCGTCTTCTCCTGGTACAGGATTAAGTGATGGATCTCCAACTATTGGTGGACCAAACGAAGCATTAGCACCAAAAGCAGTTATAGATTGGTTATGTGGTAGAGCAAAAGGCTTTACAGAAAGAGATGGCAACGAACCAGTAGACGCTTTTTGGTCTACAGGAAAAGTAGGAATGACAGGAACGTCGTTTAACGGAACATTACCTCTAGCAGCTGCAACAACAGGCGTTGAAGGTTTAGAAGCTATTATACCTATTGCTCCAAATACTTCATATTATCATTATTACAGATCTAATGGTTTAGTACGTTCTCCAGGTGGTTATTTAGGTGAAGACATAGATGTACTTTACGATTTTGTACATAGTGGAGCCGAAGATAAACGTCCAGGAAATAACAAGCGCGTAAGAGATACCGAAATGAAAAATGGTATGGACAGACAAACTGGTGATTTAAACGACTTTTGGAATAATAGAGATTACTTAAACCAAATGGCTCCTATGAAAGCCGCTTTATTAATGTCTCATGGTTTTAACGATTGGAACGTAATGCCAGAACACAGTAATAGAATCTACCAAAAAGCGAAAGCAATGGGTTTACAAACTCAATTATATTATCACCAAAATGGACATGGTGGACCACCACCAATGATAATGATGAACCGTTGGTTTACACATTATTTACATGGTATAGATAATGGCGTTGAAAACGATAAACAAGCTTGGATTGTTAGAGAAAACGACAAACACGATAACCCTACAGCTTACGATGCGTATCCTAATCCAAATGCCGAAGATGTGACTTTGTTTTTAAACAAAGGCGGAAACAACATTGGTGCTTTATCTACAAAACAGAACAAAAGACAAAAAATGGAAACTTTAGTTGATGATTTTAATATTTCGGCTAAAGAACATGCACAAGTTTCTAGTTCTAAAAACAGATTATTATACGCAACACCTCATCTTACAAGAGATCTTCATATTTCTGGTGAAGCTGAGGTTACTATTAGTTTAACCAGTAGTAAAGCAGCTGCAAACTTATCTATTATGCTAGTGTCTTTACCTTACGAGGAGGATGCTAAAGTAATTACAGACAATATTATTACAAGAGGTTGGGCAGACCCTAAAAACTATAAATCTATTAGAGAAAGTGAGCCATTAAAAAAAGGTAAATTTTACGATGTAACATTTAAATTACAACCAGACGACCAAATTATTAGAGCTGGACAACAAATAGGTTTAATTATTTTTTCTAGTGATAAGGAGTTTACATTACATCCAAAACCAGGAACCGAATTAACTATAGACTTAGATAAAACGCGTTTAACTTTACCTGTTGTTGGTGGATTAAAAGCACTTACTAAAGCTACAGAATAAAGATAAAAATCTAAAGGTCAACACTTTTAAATTGAATAATGAGTTTCTTCATTTTTTAATTTAGAAAGAATGAAGTACAAACCATTACTTTAGAAAAAAAATAAGAAACTTGAGTATTTGAAAATCTTTTATTTTTGAATTACTCAAGTTTTTTTTTGACCTCCTCCCAAAAATAAGAGTATTTGAAAAATCCAGAAATAGATTTTTCCAATTACATTTTTTTGGCTTCTTCCCAAAAAATAAGAATATTTGAAAAATCCAGAAATAGATTTTTCCAATTACATTTTTTTGGCTTCTTCCCAAAAAATAAGAGTATTTGAAAAATCCAGAAATAGATTTTTCCAATTACATTTTTTTGGCTTCTTCCCAAAAAATATCCATTTCAGCCAAAGTCATCTCTTTTAGGTCTTTATTTAGTGCTTTCGCTTTAGACTCTAAGTATTGAAATCTTTTTGAGAATTTTTTATTAGTTCTTTCTAAGGCGTTTTCTGGGTTTATATTTTTAAAACGAGCATAGTTTACTAAAGAGAATAAAACATCACCAAACTCGTCTTCCATTGCGTCTACATCGTTTTTAGCGACCTCAACTTTAAACTCCTTAAGCTCCTCTTCTACTTTCTCCCAAACTTGTTCTGGTTTTTCCCAATCGAAACCTACTCCTGCTACTTTATCTTGAATGCGGCTTGCCTTTACCAAAGCTGGTAAACTTTTAGGCACACCTTCTAAAACACTTGTTCTACCTTCTTGAAGTTTTAGTTTTTCCCAATTACGTTTTACCTCGGCTTCATCTTTTACTTTTACATCTCCATAGATGTGTGGATGTCTATGAATTAGTTTTTCGCAAATAGAATTACAAACATCTGCAATATCGAACGTGTTGGTTTCGCTTCCTATTTTTGCATAGAATACGAGATGTAACATTAAATCGCCAATTTCGTTTTTTACTTCTTCTAAATCATTATCTAAAATAGCATCGCCAAGTTCGTAAGTTTCCTCGATTGTTAAGTGACGTAAGGTTGCCATGGTTTGTTTCTTATCCCAAGGACATTGCTCACGAAGCTCGTCCATAATGGTTAATAAACGATCGAATGCTTTTAATTGATTGGCTCTAGAATTCATAAAATAATATTTTTGTAAATATACCGTAAACAAAAAAATCCAGCTAAAAAGCTGGATTTTAATTTATAGTATTAAAGTAGAATTTCTATTCTTCTTCGTCAGATTTTTTAATGTCTTCTAAATCTAATAAATCATTTTTTTGAAGCATATTGTACCATTGTACAACTTTCTTTATATCGCTTGCATAAACTCTATCTTCATCGTAATCTGGTAACACTTCGAAAAAATATTCTTCTAATTTCTCTTTTCCTTCTTTGTGACTTATTGAAGTTTGTCCGCCATTTTCTTTAGCTTTAATTTTACTTAAAACGGTACGTAAAGGCACTTCTTCTGTTAGTGTGTAAATTGCAATTTCGCTTAATATGCTAACGTTTTGCTGGATACCAACAGAAATTTTACGATTATCTAATAAAGATTTTGCAATAAAGCCACCTCTAGTTTGTGTGATTAATTCGTACAAACCTGGTTTTCCTGCGATTGCTAATATTTTATCTAATGCCATATTTATTTTTTATTAAGGAGCGCAAATATCTTGTACTCGATTTTGTTTTGCAAGTTTTTAACGCTTCTTTTTCATGTTAGGAAACTTCATTCTGTAATCTACTATAATTTTCCCTTTAGAAATGTTAAGCAACTTACCCTTTATTAAGCGTTTCTTTAAGCTAGAAAGCTTATCTGTAAATAATACACCTTCAATATGATCGTACTCGTGCTGAAATACTCTTGCAGCCAATCCATCTAATGCCATGGTGTGTTTTTTAAAGTCTTCATCAAAATATTCTATTTTAATGTTTGGCTTTCTAAATACATCTTCTCTAACATCTGGAATACTTAAGCAACCTTCGTTAAAAGCCCACTCGTCTCCAGTTTCTTCTAGAATAGTTGGATTAATAAATGTGTGTTTAAAATTTTCTAAGAAAGCACGTTCATCGTCTTCAAGAACATCATCATCTGCAAAAGGCGAAGCATCTACCAAAAACATGCGTATTGGTAAACCTATTTGTGGTGCTGCTAAACCAACACCAAAAGCACCATGCATGGTTTCTTCCATGTTAGCTATTAACGCCTTTAAATTAGGATAATCTTTTGCGATTGCTTTCGCTTTCAATTTTAAAACTGGATCGCCATAAGCGACTATTGGTAATACCATATTATTATTTATTGTAAAGGTAACTTTGTAATATTATTGTTGCACTAATCTCATCAACAAGTGCTTTGTTTTTTCTTTGTTTTTTCTTTAACCCACTATCAATCATGGTTTGCACAGCCATTTTAGAAGTAAAACGCTCGTCTACTCTCTTTATTGGTATGTTTGGAAAAAAGGTTTTTAACTTACTAATAAAAGGAATAATTAAAGCTTCGCTTTCGCTGGCTTCGTTATTCATTTGTTTAGGTTCGCCTACTAAAAACAACTCTACGTTCTCTTTTTTAGTATAGTCTTTTAAAAAATCTAACAGTTCTTTTGTAGGAACAGTTGTTAGCCCAGATGCGATAATTTGCATATCGTCTGTGACAGCTAATCCTGTTCTTACTTTTCCATAATCTATTGCTAGAATTTGAGCCATTGTTAATTTTTGTGCAAATTTACGGATTCTATACTACATACATAAATATTATGCCAAATTATAAATAGAGGTTATATTTGCGTGAAGGATGGAACGGTTTGTTTGAGCTCTTTTTTGTTTTTCTCAAAAAAAGCGAGTAGTGACAGCCTGACCTTTAGGGCACGCCCAAAAAAAAATTAACAATAATAAGATTTTCGTTTTCACGGAAACAAAAAAATAATAAGATTCCCGCTTTCGAGGGAATGACAAATAAAATTTGACATGAAAGCATTACAACAAATCATAGAAAACGCTTGGGACAATCGAGATTTATTAAAAGAAGACACCACGCAAGCTGCTATTAGAAAAGTAGTAGGATTGCTTGATGAAGGTACTTTGCGCGTTGCGGAACCAGTTGATAACGGTTGGCAAGTAAACGAATGGGTTAAGAAAGCTGTAGTGTTGTATTTTCCTATTCAAAAAATGGAAACTATGGAAGTTGGAATTTTTGAATATCATGATAAAATTCCATTAAAGACAGGTTATGCTGCTAAAGGAATTCGTGTTGTACCACATGCTGTTGCTAGACATGGTGCGTTTATTGCTAGTGGAACTATTTTAATGCCTAGTTATGTAAATATTGGTGCTTATGTAGATGAAGGTACAATGGTAGATACTTGGGCAACGGTTGGTAGTTGTGCTCAAATTGGCAAAAATGTACATCTTTCTGGTGGTGTTGGAATTGGTGGTGTTTTAGAGCCTTTACAAGCTGCTCCTGTAATTATTGAGGATGGTGCTTTTATTGGTAGTCGTTGTATTGTTGTTGAAGGTGTAAGAGTAGAAAAAGAAGCGGTTTTAGGTGCTAATGTTGTTTTAACTATGAGTACTAAAATTATAGATGTTACTGGTGATGAGCCTGTGGAAACTAAAGGTGTTGTACCTGCTCGTTCTGTAGTAATTCCTGGAAGTTATACTAAAAAGTTTCCAGCTGGAGAGTTTCAAGTACCTTGTGCTTTAATTATAGGAAAGCGTAAGGAGAGTACAAATAAGAAAACGTCTTTAAATGATGCGTTACGTGAGTATAATGTAGCGGTTTAATAGTTTTAAGTAGGCAGTGAGCAGTCTTCAGTTGGCAGTTTTGCTCAAGACTGCTCACTGCTCACTGATTACTGATTACTGATTACTGATTACTGATTACTGATTACTGATTACTGATTACTGATTACTGATTACTGAAACCTACTTTTTCTTTTTTAAGTACTTCCTTTTTAAATACTTTTTTCTATTAATTCTTCTTTTAAAATCTTGAGAAGATTGTAGTAGTAAGTTGTAAACTTCTTCGAATGGGTATTCGCTTATTTCTGCATATTCTGTAGCTATTATTCGAATCATTTTTTTAGACAACCATAAACGTTTTAGGTTTTCCATTCGTTTTTCTAGATCCATAGTCTCAAACTGCATACGGTTTAAATCTATTAAATAGAAATCGTATTTGGATCCGTTTTCGACAATTAGCGTATTACCTGGCGAGTGGTCTAAAAAGTTAATATTGTTTTCGTGTAGTTTGTATGTAAATTGAGTGAACTGCCTTAAAATCTCATCTCGATTACTAAATAATGGATTATGAATTAATACTCTAAAATCGAAATCGTAGTCTACATGTTTGCTAATATAATAGCTTGATGTTAATCCGCTAGCATTAGTGTTTTCAACATAACCAACTGGAAAAGGTGTAGAAATATTACAATCTATTAGTTTTATAGCATATTCGAAAGAGCGTTTTGCTTTGCTTTTTCTAAGATGTTTATACACAAAACTATTTATAAGTTTTGGCGTTTTAAACGACTTTACGTTTAAGGTCTCTCCTCCTATTTTAAAACTTTTAATTACGTTTCTTTCACCTTTAGTAACGTAATTTCCTTTTGTATTAAAATGCGTGATGCATTCTAAAATATCTATTTTTAAATGTTCGTACTTATTATGTAAGTAAATGTTTTGCATCAAGTTTTATTATTTCTCAAAGATATATGAATCTAAATTTTAATAAAAGCCGAAAAAACAATATTTTGCATACATATCCTTATTAAAGTGCTTTTAACTTCTGAATCTTTCGGAAAAATGGATACTGAAACGCCTTTGGCTTAAATGAAAAAAATCTTAGTTATACAGAATAAACGTATTGGAGATGTGCTTATAGCATCTATTATTGCACAAAACATGAAAAAAATCTATCCAGATAGTTTAATTGACTATCTGGTTTACGATTATACTGTTGGCGTTATTGAGAACAATCCTAATATTGATAATATTATTGCTGTTAATGATGCCGAATTGAAGAAATTTGGAAATCTTACCAAGCTTATTAATAAGCTTCGCAACAATAAATATGATATTATTTTCGATCCTTATGCGAAATTACAGAGTCGTTTAATTTGCCTGGCTTCTAATGCTCCTGTTAGAATTGGCTTTAAAAAGCGCGATAAAAATCCGCCATTACCATTTTACTCTCACAATATTCCTCTTTTAAAAGAGAAAACTAAAAACTGTGGTAAAGCGATTGAAGATCGTGTAAATATGGTAACCTCTGTTTTTGATATAACAAAAAGTGATGTTGATTACGAGCCAAAAATTTTCTTAACCGAAAAAGAGCAACAATATAATAAGCTAGACAATTACGATAAGCCTTTTGTAATGCTTGGTGTTTTAGGAAGTACACCTCAAAAATCTATGCCTTACAAGTATATTGTTGAACTTATAGATTACATTACTAAAACATACAAGGTTAATATTCTATTTAACTATGCGCCACACCAAAAAAAGGACGCTTTAGAAATTTACGAACAATGTGCCGATAAAGACCAAATTGTAATAGACATCTACGAAGATAGTATTCGTGGTTTTATTAAGTTAATGAATAAATGCACATTATTAGTTGGTAACGAAGGTGGAACAATACACATAAGTAAAGCTTTAAACAAGCCTACTTTTACTATTTTCTCTCCTTATGTTTTAAAGGAACATTGGGCTAGTTTTGAAGATGGTAAAATGCACACATCTGTTCACTTACTTGAAAGCAAACCAAATCTTTTTAATGAATTTAGTGTTGAAGAACGCCGTAATATTGAAAAAAATCCTTCGGAACTTTACCAAATGTTAACACCTGAATTAATTTTACCCAAACTACTTCCTTTCTTAGCATTACATTTGAAAGCTCAAAAACGATAAGCTTTTATTTTTTTTTAATAATTCCAGAGTCTGTCCATGCCTTTTTCTCGTTTTTGGTAATAGCTCTAATAGCTCTATTTTTAGCTATGGAAGCTTCATTTTTATAACCACGCTTATGGTCTAAATGAATACATATTGCAGAGTACCTAATCTGTTTGCTTTTTATTCCTAAGTTCATTAAACGCTCTCCAAGTTCTCGATCTTGACCTCCATATTGCATACGCTCATCGAAACCATTAATAGCAACAATATCTTTTTTCCAGCCTGATGCGTTATGTCCATTCCAACTCGCATTAGTTGGTGTAATAGCGTTTAAAAAAGATGCTTTTAAACCTTTTGCAGTTATCTTGTTATTTTTAAAAGAGGCTTTTAAACCATTTTTTTTAAGCCACTTTATATTAAAACAATGCTCTTTATTAATATCGTCTTTAGTAATAGCTTTAGAAATAGACATAGGTAACATAAAATAGCCACCAGACAAGAAATAACCTTCTTCCCGTTCTTTTACATGTACCTCCACAAAATCTTTTCTAGGAATACAATCTCCATCGGACATTATAATATAGTCCGTTGTACATTGCACAATAGCCTTATTTAAAATTTGTGATTTTTGGAAACCATTATCTTCATGCCAAACATGAATAATAGGATACACCATCTCAGCCTTTAAGGCTTCAATTAAATCTATTGTTTCTTGTTTAGAACCATCGTCTGCAATTACTATTTCGAAATTACTGTAGGTTTGGTTATTATAACCATGTAGCACTTTTGCTAACCATTCTGGCGAATTATAGGTGCTAATTATTATTGAAGTATCTATTTTCATTATAGAAACAAATATAAAGTTATTTTAGTAATTTCGCATTTTATATGAAATCTATTACAGTCATAATTCCAACTTATAATGAAGAAGCCTACATAAAAGAGGCTATTCGCTCTGTTGCGTTTGCTTCTCAGATTATTATAATAGATTCTAACAGTAAAGATAATACAGTTAAAATTGCTAAAGAAATGGGTTGTGAAGTCTATTCTAGAACTTTCGACAATTTCTCTAACCAAAAAAACCACGCCTTGCAATATGCAACTGGTGAGTGGATTTTATTTATAGATGCAGATGAGCGTATTACAAAATCGCTTCAACAGGAAGTCTTTGAAGCTATAGCCTCTGGCAAGCATGCTGGATACAAATTAAATTTTCCTCATTTTTATATGAACAGGTTCCTATATCATCATAGCGATAATGTTACGCGATTGGTATTAAGGGAAAAATGCCATTTTGAAGGCTCTGTGCACGAAAAATTAATTGTAGATGGTACCATTGGAAAATTAGAAAACCCTGTACTACATTTTACTTACAAAGGCTTACAGCATTATATAAGTAAAAAAGATAGTTACGCCTGGTTTCAAGCAGAGCAAATGCTTAAAAAAGGAAAAAAAGCAACTTATTTCCACTTAGCTTTTAAGCCTTTTTATCGTTTTTTTAGCAGCTATATTTTACGTGGTGGATTTCTAGATGGTATTCCTGGATTAACAGTTGCAACGGTTAATGCTTATGGTGTATTTTCTCGATATGTTAAGTTAATGTTATTAAAGCGTGGAATGAGATAAATGCTTTCTTGACTTCTTTTCTAAAGAAAGAATAGTGTAGAAAATAAATATTGCCTAAAACCAGCTTTTACCTTTCTTCAACTTTCTTTCAAAAATCTTTAAAGTATCTTCTCCTTTAATATCCAAACGTTGGACTTCATAATTATTTTTAAAAGGAAATTTATTTACACGATTACCAATACGTAATCCGTAAGCTATCTTATTTTCGTTTAAAGCTTTAAAAAAATCTAATTGCGTTTTTCCTTTTTTTGGATACTTACCATAAGGATAGGCTAAAACATTGTTTACATTAAGTTTATTCTCGAAACTAAATGCTTTGCACTTATTAAAATCTTCTTGAATGGTTTCAATAGACAACTCACTATACTTTTTATGTTCAAAAGAATGCAACCCAAGCTCTATGGTTTTTGAGTCCATAGATTTAAGCTGCTCGACAGACATAATTGGCTCTTTCCCTTTATCCCACTCGTTTACTCCTCCAACATATTGAAACGGAATATAAAAACAGGCTTTCAATTCGTATTTTTGTAATAGCGGATAAGCATGTTCTAATTGATTAACGTAAACATCATCAAACGTTATAATTACTGCCTTTTTAGGAAAATCTTCTGGTGTTTTAAAAGACTGCAAATCGTTAAAATGTAAGCTAGTATAGCCGTTTTCTTTTAAAAATTTAAATTGTGTTTCCAAATTTTCAATCGAAATTGTTAAACCTTTGCTTTTATTAGCATTAGCTGTAACACTATGATACATTAAAATGGGAAGCTTTGGCATTAAATTGATATTAAAACGGGTTACAAAATACATTTAGAAGCATTAAACTAATATTTTTCTCGTTGCTTTTACCTTCAGAAAAAATGAGTTTCACTACTTTTGAAGCAAATATAATCGATAAATCCGATTTTTAATTACATGATAAGCGCTTTAGCAATAACTTACAACGAAGAACTACACATAGAAAGCTACATTGAAAGCCTTTCTTTTGCCGACGAGATTATTATTGTCGATTCTTTTAGCACAGATAAAACCATTGCTCTAGCCCAAAAGTATGATGTAACAATTATACAACGAGAGTTTAAAAATTTTTCGGATCAAAAGAACTTCGCCATTTCACAAGCCAAAAATGATTGGGTTGTTTTTTTTGATTTAGACGAAAAAATATCCTCTTATTTAGCAAACGAAATTGTAACTAAAGTAAATTCTGAAAACCCACTTAAAGCTTATCTTATAAAAAGAAGTTTTAATTTTATGGGAAAACGCATAAAATATAGTGGCTTTCAAACAGATGTTGCTGTACGTTTATTTAATAAAAACTATTGTAAATACAATGGTAAAGTTGTGCACGAATCTATAGAGACAGATGAAAAAATCGGACAGTTAAAACACGCTTTAGATCACCAAACCTATAAATCTTTCGATAATTATAACGAAAAACTAAGTAAATACAGTACGTTTCAAGCTGAAGAATTGTACAAAAAAAATGTACGCCCAAATTTGTATCACTTTCTATTTAGACCATGGTATCGCTTTATGCACCAATACTTTTTAAGATTTGGTTTTTTAGATGGTAAAGAAGGTTTTATAATATGTTATGTACATGCTTTTTCTGTGTATAAGCGCTACATTCAGCTTTGGGCAATGTATAGAAACATAAACTAGTTAAGGTACATTTTATCCAACGTAATTTGATGCTAAAATGTCTTTCCAAAAGGCTTCAACCTTTGGCTTATCGAAACCATGACAACCAAACGGAAGCTTGTTATTGTTTAGTTTTAATGCTAAACCTGGCTTTCTATCCATCGCGAAACCTAAAGCTTCTTTATAAAATGGAATACTAAAATCTGGATAATGTTTTGGTACCGTTATAGACCAAAACACATCTTCCATAATATAAAAATCGTTTTGCTCTCGCTTTAAATTCGCTTCAATTTCAGGTTTTAATGCTTTAGCTATTTCATAACTTTTAGAAACGTTACGTAATGAAAACCCACCATTTCCTACTTTAAAAAATATTTTGCTACGCTCTTTCTTTCTTTTAGAATCGAATAAACTTAAAACTTTCTTAACTATTGTATTTGGCGATGCTATCCATGGTGCTCCAATATAATCGTATCCTTTTTCACACCATTCTATTAATTCATTTTTAAAAACAAACGCATCTAACTGATAGATTAACAGGTATTTAAAATCTAAAAAACGTTCGTAAAACACTTCAGACAGCATTAGACTATTATAACCAAAAACAGTTTTAAAATAATGATCTTGAAATGCCTCTGTTCTCGCTTTACCATCCTTATTTATCGAACTTACATCTAGATTTTCTGGATGCGCAAAAACAATATCGAAATCTCCCAAAACCTTGAAGCATTGGTTTAAAGACATTTGTTCAGACTCCGAAAGATTAACTTTATAAATTGGGATGACTATAGTCGCTAGTTTACTTTGCATATAATAGTATTAATTCACTTTTTGCAACTTACAAATTCTAAAATTATTTATATTCGTACTTTATTAAAAATTATGAAAATAAACGTTGGTTTCTTAGTTGCATACGATTACGAACTTTTAAAAATCTCTATTCCTTTAGTTTATGAGCATACTAATGCCATTACTTTAGCATTGGATATTAACAGACAAACTTGGTCTGGAAACACATTTAAAGTCGATCCTAATTTTTTTAATTGGGTTAAAGAGTTTGATACAGATAATAAAATCACAATTTACGAAGATGATTTTTACGACGCTTCTCTAAATGCAATGGAAAATGATACCAGAGAACGAAATATGCTTGCTGAGCAAATGGGAGATGGTATTTGTATTCAAATTGATGCAGATGAATATTTTGTAGATTTTAAAGGATTTACTGAGCATTTAAGAAAAAACAAAAAGAAATTAACAGGAAAGAAAGCAATTCAAATTTGCTCTTTTATGGTTGATGTTTACAAAGTTCTTGAAGATGGAATTTTATACTGCCCAACTTATACTAACTATTATTTAGGTACAACAAAAGCTAATTATACTAGAGCTAGAAAAAACAAAAACCAAGAAAAATGGTATGTTCCATTTATATCTATACACCAATCTTGGAGCAGAGATGAAAAAGAACTGAAATTTAAATTAGATAATTGGGGACACAATATAGATTTTGATGTTGATTCCTTTTTTGAATTCTGGAAATCTATAAATAAAGGCAATTATAAAGACCATAAAGATTTTCATCCATTTGATAAAAAAGAATGGCCAACGCTTGAATATATAGAAGGCAAGGATTTTAATGAAATAATAGAAAATTTTAAAGACAAAAAAGTATCTAAATCTTTTATTTTCGGAAAAAACAGTGCGCAAAAAGCAAAATTTCTATTCAAATAAGCATGACAGAACTTACAGTAATAATGCCTGTTTATAATGGAGATAAATTTATTGCAGAGTCTATAGACAGCGTACTAAACCAAACTTTCTCCAATTTTAAATTGTTAATTTTAAACGATAATTCTCAAGACCAAACAGCAAAAATTTTAGAAAATTACAAGTTAAAAGACTCTAGAATAGCTGTTATTACAAAGTCTAAAAATGTTGGTCCTGCAACTTTAAGAAATGAAGGTATAACACTTGCCGAAACAGAGTTTATTGCTTTACTTGATGCAGATGATATTGCACTACCAACACGTTTCGAAAAACAATTAAGCTTTTTAAAAAGCAATCCAGATTACGGTGTTTGCGGTACATGGTTTACTTTTTTTGGAGATAAGGAAAACAAAGTGATTAAACATGAAGAAACTCATGACAGATTAAAAATACAAATGCTAAGCAACTGCTGTATTGGTAATCCTACTATAATGTTTAAAAAATCTCATTTAGGAGACTTGCGTTTTGAAAACAAATATGTTCCTGCCGAAGATTATGGCCTATGGAGCCAATTAATTGCTAAAACTAAATTCTATAATATTCAAGAATCTCTACTACAGTATAGATGGCATCCTAACAATATTAGCCAAACTAAAGCAGAAAACTTAAAAAAATCTGAGTTCATCATCAAAAAAAAACAATTAATAAACTTAGGTGTTTTATATAATGATGCAAATATCGACTCTTATTTAAATGTTGTTAATTTACAAAAAGGACTTACCAAAAACGAAGTAATAAATACTATTGAAGCTTCTAAAGAGCTTATAGCATTAAATACTAAAAAAGGTGTTTACAATCACAGTTTATTTATAGCACACATAGATAAGGTAATGATAAGAACCATTAGGAATTGCAAAGAAAATAATAGATCTTATTATAAATACATTAAAAACGACTCTGGGTATTATTCTAAAATCCCAACATTAGATGCGATTGTACTCTTTTTTAAATGTCTATTTTAAAAATTTGTACTTAAAGATTCTCTTGTAGTATTTAAACTTTGTTTTAAATGGTGCTCTTTTAAAATGACTATCCATAAAACGCTGTTGAACTTCGGTAAGTTTTTCTCCTGCATATTTAGCCTTCAAAACAGCAAATGCAGCTCCATTGGCTAAAGATTTAATTATTTTATTAATGTTTTTAGTTTGAGATTCTGGTATTACTTGTATTACTTCATTTAAGTTTAGAAATGAAGAATAATTTTTAAAAAAATCTGATTGCAAAGAATAGACTCCACCTTCATGTATTCTATAAACGGCTCCAAAAAAGTTCAAGAAAACACCTTTCCCTTTTTGCAATAACATAACATATAAAGAGTTATCCTTAGAATACTTAAGCGACTTATATAATTCTAAATCTAGTGCCTCTTTTTTAAAAACTGTAGTTAAGGTATATGTAGAATATGGTGTAAATAAATTGTTATAATCTATAGTAACTTCAGCTTCATTATAACTAAAATCGTTTTCAATGATTTCGTTATTTTTAAAAATTTTATAATTGGTCCAAGACACAACGTATTCGGGATTAGCCTCTAAAAAATCGACTTGCTTTTGTAGTTTTAAATCGTCTGTCCAATAATCGTCTCCTTCGCATAAAGCGATATATTTACCAGTAGCCATTGGAATACAGAAGTTCGCAGTTGGCTTAATATTTTGAGAATATTGGTTCTCTGTTTGTAGTATTAATTTTATCCTTGAATCCTTTTTAGCATACGCTCTAATAATGTCTTGTGTTTTATCTGTAGAGGCATCGTCGTGAATAATAATTTCTATAGAAAAATTGGTTTTTTGTTTTAAAAACCCGTCTAAGGTTTGCGCAACATATTTTTCTTGATTATAAGTTGTACAGCAAATACTTAATAGTGGTTTCATTTAATTTAAGTCTTTAATTTTTCTTGCAGGATTTCCAACAAGTAAGCAATTATTAGGATAAGATTTAGTAACATTAGCTTTAGCTCCAACAATACAATCATCACCAATAATTAATGCTTTAGGCAAAACTATAGAATTAACTCCAAAAAGCACGCGTTTTCCAACTTTACAATAGGCTCCTATTACCGAAAACGAAGCTACGGAACAAGCATCAGCTATTTCCGAATGATGTGCTATCATTGCATTTGGACTTACAACACAGTCGTTACCTAATATCGATTTAGTCCAAATTACAGCATTGAAATGAATAAAACAGCCATAACCTATAGTAGCAGATTTACTTATTAACGCTGTTGGATGTATAAGGTTTGGCGTAAAACCACCCAAACTTTTAATCTTAGAAGCCATTTCACTACGTAATTTATTTTCACCCATTGTTAAAGCAAATTGCTTTCCTTTAATGTCTGTTTTAAACAAATCCTCTGTACAACCAATAATAGCTATACCTAAAACTTCCTCACCTATTCTCTCGTTATTATAATGATATAAACCATTTACAGTGTAGCCACAATCTATGGCTAATTCTATAATAACTTCGGTATAGTTTCCTACTCCAATTAAATAAATTTCTTTTTTATTCATTTGAAATACTATTACTTATTAAATTACTTATTCTAACTACATTTTCTTCACCTAAATCGAAATACAATGGCAAACATAAAATTCTAGCAGATATAGATTCTGAAATTGGCATAACTTCACCATTAACATAATCTATTGTGTTTAATGACGGATTAAAGTAACGTCTTGGAAATATATTATTACTGTTAAGTTCTTCAATAACCAGAAGCAATTGTTTTTCAGATTTAAAAACAACTGGCATATAAGAGTAATTATAGTCGCAATTGCTTATAATTTTCTGAAATTTAACCTTCCCTTCTAGTTCTTTTTTATATAACTTATAAAGTGTTTCTCTTCTTTCGAAAATTGAATCTAAATGTGGATAAACAGCTAATCCCATTGCTGCTTGAAGCTCACTAATTTTAGCATTTATTCCTAAACCATGAAAATCTGAAGCACCTTTATGTCCAAAATTATGATGGTAATACAACTTATCAAACAACGCCTTATCCTTTGCAAACAATGCACCTCCTTCTCCTGTGTGAAATATTTTGGTAGCATGAAAACTACACGTGCTTACATCTCCATACTCGAAAACAGATTGCTCCTTATAACTTACACCAAAACAATGTGCAGCATCGTAAATAACTTTTAAATCATGCTTTTTTGCGATTTTTTCTATAGCTTCAATATCGCAAGGATTTCCAAAAACATGTGTCGCCAATATTGCAGACGTCTTAGGAGTTATTGCGCTTTCAATTTTTAATGGATCTATATTAAAAGTATCTTTATTTACATCAACAAAAATAGGCTTGCAACCTTCCCAAATAATACCGGAAGTAGTTGCCACATAGCTAAAAGGCGTTGTAATTATTTCACCTTTTAAACCTAAACATTTAATGGCTATTTGTAGTGGTAATGTTCCGTTTGTGGTCGCCAGAATATTAGACACATTATATTGCTTTTTTATCTTACTCTCTAACTCTAAAACAAGCTCGCCTCTATTGGTAATCCAGCTTTTATCCCAAGATCTACTTAGTATTTTTTGGTACTCACTTTGCTTTGGCAAAAAAGTTTTAGTAACATTAATTCTTTCGTTCTTCATTTATATATCAATCCATAAGGTAGTGTAAACAAAACTACATAATTTTTTTATTATATATTGAAATCATTAACCCTCATAACAAGAGCATTAATATATTTATCATCTTTAAAACCCATAAAACCAAGACTTAAATATCTAAAAAAACAAGACTAGATTTTTTAAAGATTAAAGGCTAGGCTATTTAAAAAGCATAGATTATATCGTAAATTGCAACTTGAAAAAGAAAACAAAACTCAATTAGTTAATAATTTGAGTAATGAAAGGAATATTAAAACATAATGTATGAGCAAGAAAATCCTAGTTATACCCTCTTGGTATCCAAACGCAGGTAATGAGCTAGGCGGATCTTTTTTTAGGGAACAAGCTCAATTACTTAATGATAATGGATTTGATATTAAAATTCTATTTGGCATCGAAAAAGAGCTTAAACTATTTAAGTATTTAAAAATTAAATTAAAAAGTGTTCTTAAAAGAAATGGTGTTAATCGTAACTACTTAATGCAAGATCCAGAGGCCTATTCTTTTTATATTTATCATTATAAAAAATGGCCTAAAAAATGGAAATTAAAAAAGAGTAAGCAATCTTATCAAGCGGCTTTCAAAACTATTACAGCCCATTGGAAACCAGAACTTATCCATGCACAATGTAGTGCAAATGCTGGAATTTACTCGCACGCCTTATCGACAAGCAATAACATTCCGTTTGTAATTACTGAACACCAAACGTTTATATTAAATTATTATAACAAAAAGGTACAGAAAGGTATTAAAGAGGCTATTGAAAATGCTTCTAAAATTGGTGCAGTAAGTTATCACCAACAACGCAGTATTTTAATGAATAGCATGGACTGTAATCCTGAGATTATTTGGAATTTAATGGATGAAAACAAATTTAAAATAAACGCTAATCAAGCAAATAGCAAATTTACTATTGTTACGATAACCTATTCTCAATTAATTAAGGATACAGAAACATTTTTTAAAAGCTTAGAGGCTTTTCAAACTATAAGTAAAGACGACTTTGAATCCATAATTATTGGAAATGCAGCTTTTAATAATGGCTCTAAAGCTAATAGCACCTACTTTGAAGCTTTAGCTAAAAAATATAACGTCTTGGATAAATGTAAGTTCTACCCACAACTTAGCCGAACAGAAATCAACTCTAAACTTCAAACATGCGATGTTTTTGTATCTACAAGTATAGCAGAAACCTATGGTGTTGCAGTAAGAGAAGCTATGCTTTGTGGAAAACCTGTTATAGCAACAAAAAGTGGTGGTGTAGAAGATTCTATTACAGCAGAAACCGGCATGTTAGTTAACATAAAAGACGCTGAAGCTATTGCCCAAAGTTTGTTGAAAATTAAAAACAAACAGCCCGTTTTTAACCCAAAAAATATAAGATCTTATATTATTAAACAAAGCGGTCGTGCTGCTTTTATTAAAACCATGACAGACTTTTATAATTAGATTTATACCTAAGCTATTGTAATGTATTAATTCTTCATTTTTAAAGGCTCTATTAATCATTTCAAAATTGATATTTATTATCTTTGCATACTCTAAAATTAAAGCCAATATGTCTCAAGAAATAATGAAAGAAGAAATAGAAAAAGCTTTAGAAGTTTTAAAACGCGGTGGACTAATTTTATATCCAACAGATACTGTATGGGGAATTGGTTGTGATGCTACAAATGCTGAAGCTGTACAAAAAATATACAAGCTAAAACAAAGAGTAGATAACAAAGCGTTAATTTGTTTGGTAAACAACTACAGTATGCTAGAAAGGCATGTGGATAATGTACCTAAAATGGCATATACTATTTTAGATATTGCAGATAAACCTACAACAGTTATTTACGATGCTCCAGCTGGAGTTGCTGAAAATTTAGTAGCAGATGATAACACTTTAGCTATAAGAATTGTAGACCACGATTTTTGTAAAAGAATAATTCGATATTTAGGGCGACCAATAGTTTCTACATCGGCAAATCTTGCAGGAAAACCAGCACCTAAATCCTTTAAAGAAATAGATGAAGCAATTTTAAAAGGCGTAGATTATGTAGTAAATTTGCACCAACAAAAAAACGGAGGAAACCCTTCAACTATTATAAAATTAAGTAATAGTGGTGGCGTAAAAATTATACGCGAATAGCTAGTTAGCAAAGAGAATGAATCACAAAGAAGCACTAAACCACACTATTTTTATAACAATTTCCAAATCTGCTGCCGAATTAAATCTCGACAGCTACGTTATTGGAGGTTTTGTACGCGATTATTTATTAAAACGTGGTGATGCAAAAGATATAGATGTAGTTGCCATTGGAAGCGGTATTGCTTTAGCAAAACAAGTTGCTAAAAACCTTCCCAACAAACCAAAAGTTCAAGTTTTTAAAACGTACGGAACTGCAATGCTAAAACTTGACGATATAGAAGTCGAATTTGTTGGAGCACGCAAAGAGTCTTACAACGAAAACAGCAGAAATCCTGTAGTAGAAAATGGCACGTTGAAAGACGACCAAAACCGTCGCGATTTTAGTATTAATGCATTAGCACTTGATTTATCTGAAGTTAATTTTGGTGATTTATTAGACCCTTTCAATGGTGTTGAAGATTTAGAGTACAAAATAATTCGTACACCTTTAGATCCAGACATCACCTACAGCGATGATCCTTTACGTATGATGCGAGCTATTCGTTTCGCTACGCAACTAGGATTCATAATTGAAAAAGAATCGCTTGAAGCTATAACAAGAAATAACGAACGTATTAAGATAATTACTAACGAGCGTATTGTTGTAGAGCTTAATAAAATTTTAGAAAGCAAAGTACCATCTATTGGCTTTTTACTTTTAGAAGAAACAGGATTATTAAAATATATCCTTCCAGAGTTAACAGCCTTAAAAGGCATAGATGAAGTTGAAGGACAAAAACATAAAGATAACTTTTACCACACCTTAGAAGTTGTAGATAATATTGCAAAACACACAAACGATGTGTGGTTACGTTGGGCTGCACTACTCCATGATATTGGAAAAGCACCAACAAAAAGATTTAGCAAAAAAGTAGGTTGGACATTTCATGCTCATGAATTTGAAGGCTCTAAAATGGTGTATCATTTATTTAAGCGTTTAAAAATGCCGCTTAATGACAAAATGAAATTTGTACAAAAATTAGTATTTATGAGCTCGCGGCCAATTGTCTTGGCTCAGGATATTGTAACAGATTCTGCCGTGAGACGTTTAGTGTTCGATGCTGG
This sequence comes from Lacinutrix sp. Bg11-31, assembly GCF_002831665.1. Lineage (NCBI taxonomy): Bacteria > Pseudomonadati > Bacteroidota > Flavobacteriia > Flavobacteriales > Flavobacteriaceae > Lacinutrix > Lacinutrix sp. Bg11-31. The sequence continues at coordinate 62,889 of NZ_CP025118.1, read as the reverse complement.
TGATTACGTAGAAGATTTAATGACGCTTTGTGAAGCAGATATTACTACAAAGAACCCAAAGAAGTTTAACAAGTATCACAACAATTTTAAAATTGTTAGAGAGAAAATAGTTGAAGTTGAAGAGAAAGATAGCGTTCGTAATTTTCAGCCACCAGTTTCTGGTGAAGAAATTATGGAAACTTTTAACATAAAACCTTCAAGAGAAATAGGCCTTATTAAAGAAGCTATAAAAGAAGCCATTTTAGAAGGAGACATACCAAACGAACACGAAGCTGCTTTTAATTTAATGTTAGAAAAAGGAAAAGCTTTAGGTTTAAAAATTTCAGATTAATTATGCTGAATATTATAAAAACAGATTCTGAAAATCCAGATTTTATTGCTCTAGTAAAAGCACTCGACAGTTACTTAAAAATTACTGATGGTGATGAGCATGATTTTTATAATCAGTTTAATAATATCGATGTTTTAAAACATGTTATTATTGCTTACAAGGACAATATACCTGTTGGCTGTGGCGCTTTCAAACCTTTTAACAACAATACTTCTGCTGAAATTAAACGCATGTTTACAGCACAGGGTTATAGAGGGCAAGGTATTGCTGGCAATATTCTAAAAACATTAGAACTTTGGGCTAAAGAAAGTGGGTTTTCATCTTTAGTTCTAGAAACTGGCATTCGACAAGTTGAAGCTGTTTCATTTTATAAAAATTGTGAGTACAGTATTATTCCAAATTACGGACAATACAAAGACATGGAAAACAGCCTGTGCTTTAAAAAAATATTGGATTAAATGAAAAAAGATAACAAAAAAGTAATTTACTGGCTTTTTACTGGCTGTATTTTAATCTTCATCATGGTAATTGTTGGAGGTATTACAAGACTAACAGATTCTGGTTTATCTATTTCTAATTACAAATTAATAACAGGTACTATTCCTCCTATTGGAGAAGCTGCGTGGCAAGAAGCTTTTGCATTGTATCAACAATATCCAGAGTTTCAAAAGCTGCATGCACATTTTACTTTAGACGATTTTAAAAGCATCTATTTCTGGGAATGGCTACACAGAGTAATTGGTAGATTAATTGGTATGGTTTTTATTATTCCATTTTTATACTTTTTAGCCACTAAACAACTCACAAGAAAAACAATTAAAAAATGCATTGCCCTTCTTCTTCTTGGCGGTTTTCAAGGCTTTTTAGGTTGGTATATGGTAAAAAGCGGATTGGTAGACAAACCAGATGTAAGCCACTTTAGACTAGCTGCACACCTAACAACGGCATTCTTAACATTTGCTGCAACATTATGGGTTGCGCTAGATTTAATATTCCCAGAAAGAAAGGCTATCGACAAAAAGTTTAAAAATCTTATTATTGTTGGTTACGTTATATTAGTTTTTCAAATTATTTATGGAGCTTTTGTTGCAGGTTTAAAAGCTGGATTACTACATAACCATTGGCCTTTAATGAACGAAGGAAAATTTATGCACGAAACCGTTTATGTACTTAATCCGTTTTATAAAAACCTTATAGAAAACCCAAGTGGTATTCAGTTTGTACACAGAACATTTGCCTACCTTGTCGTTATTATAATACTAATTATTTGGGTTCAATCTAAAAAATTAACACGCACTAATTACCAAATAAAAGGTATTAACGCGTTACTAATACTAGTTGGTTTTCAATTTTTATTAGGTGTTTTAACTATTATATACCAAGTCCCTTTATGGTTAGGTGTAGCACACCAAATTGGTGCTTTTTTCTTATTAAGCGCCATGACATTTACTTTACACAGATTTAGCAAGTAAGTATAAAAACGCATACCTTTGCAATCCTATTTTATATAAGCATGATTTACAGATTTAGAGTCATTTTAGACAACGATACAGAAGACGATATCTTTCGCGATTTAGAAATCAAAGAAACAGATACAATGGAAGATTTGCATAATATTATTACGCAATCTTTTGGTTTTGATGGTACAGAAATGGCTTCCTTTTATTTAAGTGACGACCAATGGAATCAAGGTGAAGAATTTTCACTTTTTGACATGAGTGAAGGCATGAATCAAGTACGTTTAATGAATGAAACCTCTTTATCTAATACTGTACACGAAGCACAAACAAAGCTTATTTATGTTTACGACTTTTTAAGCATGTGGACATTTTACGTAGAACTTGCTGAAATTGCTGAAGAAGACGAAGGTGTAGATTACCCTAATTTAATGTTTGTTCAAGGTCAAGTGCCAGATGATGCTCCAGAAAAAATATTTGAAGCTGAAAAAGACGAAGACTATGACGAATTCGACGACGATTTTGATGTTAACGATTACGACAATTTAGATTTCGACGAACACTGGAATTAACTTTAAGCAGGCAGTAATCAGTCTATAGTTAACTGTAAGACTGAACACGCCAACCTTAATTAAACTTCAAAATCAAAAGAAAAATCAATGTTTTCTTCAAAATAATTTCAATTCAAACCTAAAAAACTTAAACTTCTTTTAGATTATAAATCTTTAAGGTTTACATCTTCATAATTACGCTTTACAAATTGCAAAGCACTTTTTAGAATGTGTCCCATATTATCACTATTCTTAAACTTTATATCTAAGGTATGATCGTAAATCCTACTTTTAAGTAAGTCTATATTTTCTTGCGTAGAAATGGTATCGTTTATCATACAATCTAAAAGCGCATCTATCCTATCGTGAAAGCTTATCATTCTTTTTGCTATAATAGAGCGCTCTTCCATTTTATATTGATCTATAGATTCTTTTTGAAACCTCCCAGAAACCAATTGCACCATTTTTAAATTTTCTTTAAAAAATTGTGGCCTATACACGTTAAACTTCCCTTCGTAACTTTGCTGATCGAAATCTATTGCTCGAATATTATAAATAACCTGATCAAAATCATGCGTTGGGACAATAACATAATTGTAAGCTCGCATATCGCCAAGCAACCTAATCATACAGCGTTCGTTAAACTTCACAAATTCTTTTGCTATTTGCGATTTTTCAGATGCTGTACAACTTGATAGCTTATTTTCTATAAATTCATCTCCTGGAATTCCTGTAATATGCTCTTCTATAAGTGTATCTTTATATACCATAAAATTAAGATTATAAGGCGACAACATATGCTCTAACTCTAGACCATAAATACGAGAAGCATCTGCTTTTTTTACATAGAAATAAGTGTAATTATCATTTAAAATATTTCTAATTTTCACACGAAAAGGCTTAGAATTACCAAAAGTGCAATAATCTACAGCATCAACATTTAAAAAAGGAATTGTTTTATCGTTTCCATCACTATGCAACCTTGTATAGACTCGTTTGAGGCTTAAATCTATTTCTGCTCTATCAGAATCGCTATAGTAAACACGAATCCAAAGTGTGTCTTTATCATCTTTATCATAAACAGTTATAGAGCCTTGAAACCTTAAAAGGTCGTCGTAATCCATAGAAGCACGCGTGTTTCTATTATACTCGTCTAAATAACTATGCAATCTACTATTAATTGGATAGGACGGTTTCTTTTTGGAAATTTTTAAATCTTTCATAACTTCAATAATGCTCAAATTTATAAAATTTAATACTAATGTTGTAACAAAAGTTTGCTAGCTTCGTCTTACTTTTAAATCAATCTATACTACGTATTCAATTTATAAACGTTTTAGCATCTAAAAATCAATCATCTTGGAAACCATTCTTCAAATTAGTAACCTCACAAAAAAGTACGGTAATTTAACAGCTGTAAAAGATTTATCTTTTACAATAAAAAAAGGTAATGTTTATGGCATTTTAGGACCAAACGGAAGTGGGAAATCTACAACGCTAGGTATCACCTTAAATGTTGTAAATAAAACTAGTGGAGACTTTAAATGGTTTGATGGTACTATTTCTACACATGAAGCTTTAAAGAAAGTTGGAGCAATTATCGAGCGTCCAAACTTTTACCCTTACATGTCTGCATACAAGAACCTTAAATTGGTTTGTAAGATTAAAGGTATTGATTATTCTAAAATAGACGAAAAACTAGAAGTAGTTGGTCTAACAGAAAGAAAACATAGTAAGTTTAGCACGTATTCGCTAGGTATGAAGCAACGTTTAGCAATTGCTTCTGCCTTACTTAACGATCCAGAAATATTAATTTTAGATGAACCAACAAATGGTTTAGACCCTCAAGGTATTCACCAAATTAGAGCGATAATACAACAAATTGCAAGTGAAGGCACAACCATACTTTTAGCGTCGCATTTATTAGACGAAGTTGAAAAAGTTTGTACGCATGTTGTAGTACTTAGAAAAGGAGAAAAGCTATATTCTGGTCGTGTAGACGAAATGATTTCTAGTGAAGGTTTCTTTGAATTAAAATGTGAAGATGAAACTAAACTGCTTCAATTTTTAGAGCAGCATGCTTCTATTGAAAAAACAATTATAAAGGAAGGTTTAATTACCGCTTTTTTAAACGCGCCTTTATCTGCTTCAGCATTTAATAAGGAGTTAGTAGAAAGCGGCATTTATATTTCTCATTTAGTGATGCGAAAAGAAAGTTTGGAAGAACAATTTCTTCAACTTACAGATAATAAAAAATAATTCTCACAAAAACATCACTGAAATCACTTCAGAATAAAACCAAAAGATCATGTTAAGACTTTTAAATATAGAATTTATAAAACTGTGGAATAACAAGGCAAGTAAAGTATTAATACTAGCTTATTTTATTCTTCTATCATCTATTGCATTAATTTCTGCTATAAAATTCGATTTCGGAATGTTTAAATTCCATTTAGCAGAACAGGGTATTTTTAACTTCCCATACATCTGGCATTTTAACACGTTTGTTGCAGGATTATTAAAATTTTTCTTACTTATTGTAATTGTATCTATGGTTGCAAATGAGTACAGTAACAAAACAATTAAACAGAATTTAATTGATGGCTTAAGTAAAAAAGAATGGATTTTATCTAAAGTTTATACCGTCGTTGTTTTTGCATTTATTTCTACCGTATTTGTCTTTGTTATCTCTTTAATTTTAGGTCTTATTTTTTCGAGTTATACAGAACCAAATATCATTTTTTCTGATTTAGAATATCTTATAGCATTTTTTGTTAAGCTCTTTGGTTTCTTTTGTTTGGGGCTTTTTGCTGGAATGCTAATTAAACGTTCTGCTTTTGCTATAGGTGCCATTGTTGTTTACTTTTTTGTTGAGTTTTTTAGCTATTTAATATTTAAAGGCTTTTATAGAGAGTCTGATATTGTAGATAACATTTATAATTTCTTACCTTTTAAATCGCTTTGGAATTTAATAGACGAACCAGGTTCGAGACTTGGTGCCGTAAAAGAAATTGCTAGTGTTGCTGGACAAGACTTAAGTTACGATTATGCTGTACATTGGTACGAAATTGCAATTGTATTATGTTGGTCTGCACTATTCATCTACCTATCTTATAGGTTATTATTAAAAAGGGATTTATAATAAAATGACATTATAATCTGTTTTATTTTAACACTTATACTATAGTTAACTAAAGGTTTTTACAATATCTTTGATAGCTATTGCCTATAATAAGATGAAAAAAATTGTAATAATACTTACCACACTTTTATGTTGTGCGTTTTCTAATGCTCAAAAAGAAGCCTCCAATTGGTACTTTGGAGACAATGCTGGTATAAATTTTAATTTAGACACAGATACTGTTACTGCTGTTAATAATGGGCAATTAGCAACAGACGAAGGTTGCACAAGTATTTCGGATGCTAATGGTAATTTATTATTCTATACAGACGGAAGAACAGTTTACAATGCCAACCATTTAGTAATGCCAAATGGTATTGGTTTAAAAGGTGACCCATCGAGTACGCAATCTGCCATAATAATTCCGAAACCACAAGACACCAACATCTATTATGTTTTTACAGTAGATACACCTTCGTTAGATAATGAAGATCTAGGTTTTCATTTTTATGAAGTAAATATGACCTTAAATGGTGGATTAGGTAATGTTGTAACAGGTTCTGAAACCCAATTACTTAGTAATACCTCTGAGAAATTAAGTGCAGTTTTAAAAGATTGCCAAACGCAAGATGTTTGGGTAATTACTTATGCAGATAATTCTGGAGGCAATAACAATAACGCATTTTATGCTTACCAAGTAACAAGCACAGGTGTTATTACAACACCTGTAATAACTACAATAGGAAATGGTATTAGTGAAGCTAGAGGTTATTTAAAATTCTCTCCGGATGGTACAAAATTGGTAAGTGCAAATATTGGACAAGGGCTTTTTCTTTACGATTTTGACACAGATACTGGAACAGTTAGTAATGCACAAACAATCAATACTAGTTTTAGCGCTCCAGACGGAACGCTTTTACGCTCTTATGGTGTAGAGTTTTCTCCTAACAACAATTTACTTTATGTATCGGTTTTTAACAGCAATACAAACGCGAATAGTTCTAACAACCAATATGGAGCTCTACTACAGTTTAATTTAAATGCAGCAAATATTAGTGGATCTCAAACTCTAATAGACGGTAGAGAAACCTACAGAGGAGGATTACAACTAGGTCCAGATGGTAAAATATATCGAGCCATGAGCGACAATTATCAAATAGGAGTTCCATTTTTATCTGTTGTTAATGAACCTAATCAAATTGGCACAGCTTGTAATTACCAGCATAATGCCATTGCGTTAACAAGTAATTCGAGACAAGGTTTACCGCCTTTTATCACTTCTTTTTTTAGTGAAGATATAGATATAATCCAAAATGGTAATAGCACAACTAATTTACCGCTTTGTACTGGTGACACTTACACCTTAATGGCAGACAATATTCCAGGAGCCATCTACACTTGGACAAAAGATGGCCTGCCTTTAGCAGAAAGTGATTTTGATTTAATTATTACTACCTCTGGTATATACAGAGTAGAAATTGAAGTTAATGGAGCCAATTGCGGCTTAATTATAGGGGAAGCCAATGTTACATATTATAATGTTCCTGTTGCAAACCAACCAACTAACATGTTTACTTGTGATACAGATAACGATGGTATGGAGAGCTTTGACTTTTCAACACAAACTAACGCTCTATTAAATGGTCAAGACAGTAGTGTTTTTGAAGTAAAATATTTCGAATCGACAATTGATGCTCAAGCAGGTTCTAATGCTATTAATGGCCTATTTCAAAACACCCTAAATCCACAAACTATATTTGCTAGAATAGAAAACAAGAACAATACCAATTGTTTTGATATTACTAATTTTGAAATTAAAGTATTTGCCACGCCTTCAATTACCTCTACTAATGATCTCAATGTTTGTGATACAGATACAAATCCAATGGATGGACAGACAGCATTAATATTATCAGACTTTGATACCGATATTCTTGGCTCTCAAAACCCAGCACAATTCACTATTACCTATTATGGATCACAAGTAGATGCTACTACTGCAACTAATAATCATTCTAATAATTACACCAACCAAACACCAATAAACGAAACACTTTTTATTAGAATTGAAAATAATGATAACTCAAATTGCTTTACTATAGGAAGCCTTAATTTAGTAATTAATCCAATTCCTGAAGCTTTTGATACTGAAATTTACCAATGTGATGAAGATGGAATGGTTGATGGTTTTACAACTTTTAATTTAACCCAAGCAAATAGTGCAATTACAGGAAGCGCTGCAGATGTTACAACACAATTTTTTATTTCTGAAATAAATGCTTTAGGGAACATAAATGCCATCGATGGCAATGCGTTTAACAACACTGTAAATCCGCAGACCATTTATGTAAGAGTTACCAATAATAGTACAGGGTGTTTTAATTTCTCAGAGTTAGAATTGGAAACAAGCGACACACAAATTAATGATTACACTGCACAATCTGTTTGCGACGAATTAGGTAGTGAAGATGGCTTAAACACTTTTTATTTAGACGATTTCTCTGCAGGTATTTTACTTGGATTACCAGCTGGATTAGACATCACATATTATGAAAATGCTAACGATGCGCTATTAGAAAACAATCCACTAAGTTCACCATACCAAAACACTATTCCATACTCGCAAACTATTTATGTTCGTGTTGAAAACGACAATGCATGTTATGGAATAAACGAAGTCTTTTTAACTATAGACCCAAGGCCACAACTAGACAATGATGAGATTGTACCTTATTGCTTAAACGATTTCCCAGATACCATAACTTTAGATGCTGGATTAAATGATAATGCAACAAACTATAGTTTTAGCTGGTTACCAAATTCTGAAAACACAGAAACTATAGTTATAAACACAGTAGGAACATACACTGTAACAGTTACAAACAATACGACTTTTTGTAACAGTACAAGAACTATTATTGTTGAACCATCTAATATCGCGACAATAGAAAATATTGAAATTAACGATGGTAGTCTAAATAACAACCTAGTTACTATTTTAACTAGTGGTGAAGGTGAATACCAATATGCACTAACAGATCAAGAAGGGAACACAACACCTTTTCAAACTAGTACTATTTTCTCACATTTATCACCAGGAATTTACAGCGTAACTATTAGAGACATTAAAAATAATTGTGGTGAAATTAATCAGGATATTTCTGTTATTGGTTTTCCTTTATTTTTCACTCCAAACGGTGATACTTTTAATGACACTTGGCAGGTTTATGGTGTGTCAAAAATATTTCAACCAAATTCTGAAATTTTAATTTTCGATCGTTTTGGAAAACTTATTGCTCAAATAAAACCAAATAGCAAAGGTTGGGATGGTACTTTTAAAGGTATTCCTTTACCACAAAGCGACTATTGGTTTTCTGTAACTTTACAAGATGGACGTCTGTATAAAAATCACTTTACATTAAAACGTTAAGCCTTAATATTTAGCTCTTATATATTTTTTCAATAAGCTATGTAGGTCTTTTCTGCTTTCAGTTGTTATAATAGTAGTAAATTTGCCTTCAAAAATTATATTTATTTCAGTTAAACTATCATCCAAAACTTTAAAAACATCCTCAATGTTAAAGAATACTTTAAAAACAATATTAACTCTTGTTTTATTATTTCAATCTGTTTCAGTAATAGCTCAACAACCTAACGACTGCGTAAATGCTCTTGTTGTTTGTGGAGATTCTGATGTGGTCTTAGATGTAAATGGAGCAGGAAATAACAGTAACGAGTTTGCCGATTCATGTAGTAGTAATGAGAACAATAGTCTATGGCTAGAAGTAACAGTTGTAACAAATGGAACTTTAGCTTTTACTTTAACTCCAAGTAGTACAGCAATAACTGAAGATTATGATTTTTTTGTTTTTGGACCTAATGTTAGTTGCGGTAACTTAGGACAAACTATTCGTTGTAACACAACCAATCCTGACGCTGCAAACCAAGGTAATAACCTTACCGGAATGAATAATGCTATTGCTGCTGCCGAAGGCTCTCCAACTTCTGATGGTCCAGGTATGCTTGGTAATAGTTTTGTCACTGAAATTGATGCTTTAGCTGGAGAGTCCTATTTCATAGTAATAGACAGACCATTTGGAAACAGTCCTTTTAGTTTAGATTGGACAGGAACAGCACAATTTAGTGAAGCACCAACTAGTGAAACAGATCCAGTTGGAAACGCTTTAGACATCACTATATGCAACACAGGTAATTCATCTTCATTTAATTTAGAACAAAACACACCTCTTATTATTGGCACACAAACAGATGTTGTTGTAGCCTATTACGAAAGCGAAAGTGATGCTAACATTGGTGCAAATGCTATAACAAGTCCATACCCTAACTTAACAAATGGACTAACCATATATGCAGCAATTACAAATACCATTACAGGTTGTTTTTCAATTCAAGAATTCAATTTATTTCTAGATCCTATTCCTGTAATAAATACACCTCCAGACCTGGAAGTGTGTGACGATGGTTTAAACGACCAAATAGAACTTTTTAATTTAGAAGCGCAAACAAATGCTATTTTAGGCGCGCAAAATCCTTTAGACTATACAGTAACCTATCATGAAACTGCTGCAGATGCAGATACCGGAAATAATGCTTTAGCAAGCCCGTTTCCTAATGCAACAAATCCAGACGAGATATTTATTCGTGTTACACCAAACGACACAAATAACAGCTGTTATGCTTTCTCTACAACACCTTTTAACTTAATAGTAAATGCGCAACCACAAGTAACTGCTATTCCTGATTATGGGATCTGCGATCCAGATGGTGATGGCTTTGCCGAATTTGATTTATCTACACAAGATGCTGCGTTAATTAATAGTCAAGCAAATGTTGTAGCAACTTATTTTGAAAATCAAACAGATGCTATAGCGAATACTGGTGCTATACCAAATCCTACAACTTACACAAATACTAGTGCCAATATGCAGGAGGTTTTTGTAAGATTACAAAATACAACAAGTACTTGCTTTGTTACAACATCCTTTAATATTGTTGCACAAGCACAACCAATAGCTACACCTATTCAAGATTACCATGTTTGTGATAATAATACAGATGGAGATGATACTAACGGATTTTCAGAATTCGACTTAACAACACAAGATGCAGCGCTAATTAATGGTCAAGCAAATACAACCGTTACTTATTTTGAAACTCCTCTAGATGCACAAAACAATACAAACCCAATTTTAAATCCTACTACCTACACCAACACAACTGCAACTACACAGGTAATTAATGTGAGATTAAATGGTGCAGTTATGGATTGTTTTACCGTTACACAGTTTAATATTTTTGTAGATGAATTGCCCGAAGTACAAAATGCAACTTTAGTACAATGTGACGAAGATGGAGTACCAGATGGTTTTACCGAATATAACTTAGATGAAGCTAATGTAAACGTAATGATTAGTGGTAACACCGCAGGTTTTAATTACACACACCATTTAAACTTAGCAGATGCAGAAGGTGCAATGAATGCTTTAACTCCAGCTCCATTTACAAATACCACAAACCCACAAACCATATATGTTCGTGTAGAAAATGCAACAACTGGCTGTTTTCGTACTGCTGAATATATTTTAGACGTTACTGCAACAGATATTAATAATGCAGGATTAAACACATGTGATGATAATTATGATGGTTTTACAGAGTTTACGCTTTCTGATGCTGATCCAATAATACTAGCAACCTTACCTCCTGGTCTAACCGTTGCATATTACGCAACTGCAAACGATGCGCAATTAGAAATAAACCAACTTCCAAATTTATATACCAACACAACACCTTTTGTACAAACTATTTTTATTCGTGTAGAAAACGCCAACGACTGTTTTGGTATTGCAAATATGGATATCACTGTAGATCCTTTACCTCTAAACAATACAGTAAATGATTTAGTGGTTTGTAGCGATACACCAACACTTACAAACATAGACTTAACACAATTTAATGCTGAAGTATTAGGAACACAAAATGCAACTAATTTCACAATTAATTATTTTGAAACACAAACTGATGCAGACAATAACACAAATGCATTAACAAGTCCTTATACTAATACAAATAATCCTCAACCTCTTTTTGTTAGAGTTGAAAACAATACAAATAGCTGTCTAATTACTAGTATTAATTTTGAAATAGTAGTAAATATTAATCCAACGGTTGTAGTTCCTACTCCACTCGAAATATGTGATGATGCCACAACTGATGGAATCAATGCATTCAACCTAACCCTAAAAAACAACGAAATTTCAGGAGGTAATCCAGCATACGCTGTAACGTATTACTTTTCACAAGCAGATGCAGATGCACAAGCTAATCCATTAGCGAGCCCGTACACTAACGTTGTGCCTAACATGCAAACTATTTTTGTAGGCGTACAAGATGTAAATACAGGATGCTACGACACAACAACATTAGATCTAGTAGTAGAGCAAGCACCAGTAGCTTTTACACCAGCGAATTTAGAATATTGCGATCCAGACAGTGATGGATTTGGCGTCTTTACACTTACCGATTCGGAAGCAGAAATCACAGGAGGCGCACCAGGACTTACGGTAACTTACCATGAAACGATGTCAGATGCAGACAACAATGTTAATGCATTAGCAAGTCCTTATAATAACATTGTAGTCAACATGCAAACCATTTACGTGCGTGTAGAAAGTTCTACAATTGCAACCGACTGTGCAACATTTGTAGACTTAGTACTTATTGTCAATCCAACACCACAAATAACAACAGCATTAGTATTAACACCACTAGAAGTTTGTGATGATAATGCCGATGGTTTTGCTACGTTCGATTTACCAACCAAAGATCCAGAAATTCTAAACCTATTAGATGCAGATACTTCTAACGATTTAGACCCAACATTATACACTATTACGTATTACACCTCAGAAGCTAATGCTGAAGCACCAACCAATGCTATTGCAACACCAAACGCCTATGTAAATACAACGGCAAACATGCAAACCATTTGGGTACGAGTAGAAGATAATGCTACAGCTTGTTATAAAACAGTAGCCTTAGAATTAATAGTAAATCCATTGCCAGTATTAGTACAGCCAACACCACTAAGTTTATGCGATGTTAATAATCCAGGCGATGAAGTAGAAGCCTTCAACTTAGAAGATGCTAATGCACAAATACTAGCCGGACAAACAGGTATTACTTTAACTTACTTTAGCACACAAGCAGGAGCAGACACTAACGACGCAACAGTAGAAATCGTTAGTCCATATTCTAACACAAGCAATGCACAAACGGTTTACGTTAGAGCAACAAACAATGTTACAGGATGTGTAAGTACGATTACTCTAGATTTAAGAGTAAACCCATTACCATCACCAGTAGCAATGCCGTTACCATCAGACGAATGTGATGACGATAACGATGGTTTTTACGATATGTTCGATCTAGACGGTCAATCTGCAATAATAGCCAATGGCGAGCCAGACATCACTATTAGCTACTACGAAACAGAAGCCGATGCGATGAGCATGACAAATCCATTAGTAAGTCCATACGCAAACATCGTTGCTAATCTGCAAACTATTTATGTATTAGCAGAAAACGATATTACCGGTTGTTTTACCATTGTAACTATGGATTTAGTAGTATTACCTTCACCAGTAGTACCAATTGCAATCGACGACTATATTATTTGTGATGATGATAACGATGGTGTTAACCAGTTTGATTTTGATGCCGTAATCACACCACAAATTTTTACAGGAGGACAAACAGCAGCAGATTTCACGCTAAGCTACCACACAACACAAGCACTAGCAGACTCAGGAAACAACCCAATAGTAAACACAAGTAACTATACTAATGTCGCTAATCCACAAACGATATATATACGTTTAGTAAGCAATGCTAACGGTTGTGTAACTACAGGAAGCTTTATTATAAGGGTAGAATTCCCACCAGTAATCGCTGCTAATTATGATAATGAATTAACCCAATGTGACGATTTAGATGCCAATTACATGGAAGCTAACGATGGCATTACATTTTTCGATTTAACGGTTGAAGACATCGAAATCACAGGTGTTACAAACGTGAGTTGGATAGTTACTTATTACGAAGCATTAGCCGATGCTCAAGCAGATATTAATGCCATAGCAGATCCAACAGCGTATGAAAATACGATGACAGGACCACAAACCCTATACGTAAGAGTAACCGATAGCGACACAGGCTGCTTTAGCTTTACAACCGTAACTATTAGAGTGATCCCAAACCCATCACCAAGTCCAAATCCAGTAGATTTAGAATTGTGTGACGATATAGACATTGTAGGACCAAACGATTTATTAGAAACATTCGATTTAACACAAAACGAAGGCTTCATTATCAATGGAGAAGTAGGTGTAACAGCAAGTTACTACATTACACAAGACGATGCTGTAATGGGTAACAATGCGATAGCAGACCCAACCATGCATATTAACGAAGATCCTGGAAATCCAAACGTAGCAGTAACACCACAAACTATTTTTGTACGTCTTACCAATGGTACAGATGCTACAGGATTAAATGGAACAGGCTGTTACAGTTTAGTAAGCTTCGATGTTATTGTAAACCCATTACCAGTAGTTACACCAGTAAACGACTATGTTATTTGTGAGCTGAATACAGACAACGTTGCAGACTTCGATTTAACAACGATGACAGCAGCGATATTAAACGGACAAGATCCAGCAATATTTACAGTCACTTACCATGAAACGCAAGGCGAAGCAGATGCTTCAATGAACGATTTAACAGCAAGTGGCGATTACACGAATACTAGTGATCCACAAACTATTTACGTAAACATTACAAACACAGTAACAGGATGTGATACCACAGCATTAACCTTCAATTTAGTAGTAGACGAAGCAGCACAAGCCAATCCAGATGGTGTTGCAATACTTTACCAAGTATGTGACGATACTATGGAGTTTGATAACGATACAACAAACGACATGGTTGAGTTTGATTTAGCAACACAAAATCCTTTTGTATTAGATGGCCAAGACCCATTAAATTACACGGTAACGTATTACGATAATCAAGTCGATGCAGATGCAGGTACAAATCCGCTACCATTTACATATACCAATACAGTAAACCCACAAGTAATTATTGTAAGAGTAGATAATGATATTCCAGGCACACTAAATTTAGATCTTACTACATTAACTGTAGGATTAGATGTTAATGGCGATGGCACAATAGATACAATCGACACCACTGTACCAGCAGATGGCATATTTGATATTGTAGATATTAATGGTGATGGAGTAGCAGAAGGATTTGATACCAATGCAGATGGCATTATAGATTACATCGACTTAGATGGCGATGGTCTTGGTGATTTAGTAGATTTAAACAACGATGGAGAAGTAGACAACGATACATCTGCTTGTTATGAAACAGCAGAAGTTACTTTACAAGTAAACCCAATGCCATCGTTTACATTAGAGGCCGAATATTTATTATGTATCAACACAAATGGTACAGAAGTAATTAACTCACCAGTAATAGACACAGGATTAGACCCAGCATTCTATACTTTTGTATGGAACTTAAATGGTACAGATATACCAGGAGAAACAGCTGAGTTTATAGAGCCAACCGAAGGCGGAACTTATGGAGTTATAGCAACAGATATTGCAACAGGATGTCCAAGTATTGAAGTTAACACTTTCGTAACAGTAAGCGAGCCACCAGCAGTAGCTTATGAGATAACAAGCTTAGCTTTTGCAGATCAACACGATATATTAGTAACAGCAACAGGTACAACAACGACCTCAATAGCAGTATACGAGTTTAGTATCGATGGCGGCAGTTGGGAATTAGGAACGTTAAATGCAGCAGGAGCATATGTGTATACCTTTACAGATGTTGCAGCAGGAGAACACATGGTAACAGTAAGAGACACGGTAGGTTGTGGAGAAACAACAATTCCAGTTATGGTTATGGATTACCCATTATACTTTACACCAAATGGAGATGGTTACCACGACACATGGAATGTTTACGATATTGGAAGACAGCCAGACGCTGTTATTTATATCTTCGATCGTTATGGCAAACTATTAAAACAGTTGAGTCCAACAGGAGCAGGATGGGATGGTACTTACAACGGTAACCCAATGCCAACAAGTGATTATTGGTTTACTTTAGAATATAGAGAACCAAGTACAGATGAGAAAAAATCTATTCGTAGACACTTTACTTTGAAACGCTAAAGGACACGTAGTAAGTCTTTAAAACTAAAAAACGCCTGAACATTAGTTCAGGCGTTTTTGTTTACAAATTATAAGCTAAAATATTCGTAAGTTTATATCATTATAAAATTGGAATGCTAAATAGAAATTTAATCATATTGCTTACTGTCTTTTTTCTTCATTTTGAAGCAAAAGCACAAGACATTTCTATATTTCAACAGTTTAATGGTCATTATGATTATTTAGCAATAGGTAATACATTAAATGAAGCAGAAAACAACATTTCTGGAAGTTTTTGCGAAACGCTACCTTCCTCTCAAGCAAATCTTAATCTAGATAATTCTTCTACTATAATAGCAGCCTATTTATATTGGGCTGGTTCTGGGTTAGGAGACACAGAGGTGTCTTTTAATGGCACTCAAATTATTGCTACAGCAACTTACAACACCATTTATTCTGATTTTAGCTTTGGCGATTTAAATTACTTCTCTTGTTATGCAGATGTAACAAATCAAATTATAGCAGAAGGCAATACAATATACACACTTTCGGACTTAGACATCTCTCAAACTTTAGCAAATAACCCTGGTTATTGCGGCAATCGAACAAATTTCGCAGGCTGGAGTTTATATGTCATTTTCGAAAATAGTGCATTGCCATTAAATCAAGTAAACCTATTTCAAGGTTTAGAAATCATAAATAGAAACGTCACCGAAAAAACTATTTTACTTGAGAATGTAAATGTACTTGATAACGACAATGCAAAAATTGGTTTCTTGACTTGGGAAGGAGATAATGCCCTAAACTTTGGAGAAAGCCTATCTATAAACGGAAATATCATCTCAAATCCGCCATTAAATTTAGCAGACAATGCTTTTAACGGCACAAACTCTTTTACTAATTCTACAACATTTTATAATGCAGATTTAGATGTATACAGCATAGAAAATAATATTGCAATTGGTGACACTCAAGTAGAAATAAAACTAACAACAGGTGCTATAAACCCAAATACTGGCGGATTTAGTGCAGATTTAATAATAATTAACAACATTATCACTGTTTTAAATAGTCAGTTACCAGATGCTACAGTTACAATAGACACTGTAGATGTAAGTTGTGCCACAAGAGAAATCACAATTAATTATACAGTTTACAATACTAATAGTACAGATCCATTGCCTGCAAATACACCAATTGCTATTTATGCGGAAGGACAATTATTAGCACAAACTCAAACGGAAAATAGCATACCAATTAATGGTAGTGAAAATGGAGTCATTTCCATCAACATTCCAATATCTATTCCAGATAATTTTTTACTAAATATTATTATAGATGATGATGGCAACGGAAACAGTACAGTTATTGAAATTATAGAAACAAACAATACAGACGAAACAGTAATTAATTTATTCCCAGAACCAACAATTACCAATTTATCAAATTTAGAATTATGCGATATAGGCTTTAACACAGCAATCTTCAATTTATATGATGCATTGTTAGAAATCGATGAAACTAATTATATAAGCTTCAGTTTTTTTGAGTCGCTTCAAAACTTGCAACAGAATACAAGTAGTATTTTAAATCCAGAAAATTACCAATCGCTAACTACTCCACAAATTATATATATAAATGCAGAAAAAAATAATTGTTACGACATCTTCACATTTCAACTAAACACAGAAAATTGTCCACCATATATTCCAGAAGGCTTCTCGCCAAACAATGATGGATATAATGATTTTTTCAATATTCAAGGCCTCTATACAATCTTCGAAGAGCATGAATTATTAATCTACAGCAGATATGGGAACCTTATTTTTAAAGGCAGCGACGATTTAAAATGGTATGGCATTTCTAACCAAGGCTTAAACAAAGGAAAATTAGTACCTACTGGAACTTATTTTTACTTATTAAGACCAAACGACCCTAATTATCGTAATTATACTGGTTGGGTTTACTTAAATCGCTAAAATAATGACGTATTTTGTCGATTAAATTTGCTTTTAAACTAATTATCGTTATTTTTATACCTTTAAACCGTTATTTAATCAGCCCTGGTTAACTATGAAGGTTCTAAATATCCCAAAAAATGAAAAACTACCTACCTACATTATTCCTTTTGGCCTTTACTCTGCAAGTAGCTTATGCACAGCAAATAACAATCGACGACACCCAAACTCCTGATCAGTTAATTAACTCCTTAATTGAAGGCTGTGTAGAAGTTTCTAACATATCAAGCTCCATAAATGGAAGTGTTAACGGTTTTACTAGTTATGGTTTTTTTCAGAGAGGAAACTCTAATTTCCCTTTCGAAAATGGAATAGTCTTATCTTCTGGAAACGTAAACTCCGCAGGAAATACGCTAAACACGAATGCACTTAACGAAGGTGATACTGCATGGCAAACAGATCCAGATTTAGAAACTGCCTTAGGAATTAACAATACTTTAAACGCTACTTCTATAGAATTCAATTTTACATCTGCAACAAGTAGCATCAATTTTAATTACATATTAGCATCCGAAGAATATTTTGCCGATTACCCATGTAACTATTCAGATGGTTTTGCTTTTTTAATAAAAGAAGCTGGCACAACCCAACCATACCAAAACTTAGCTGTTATTTCTGGAACAACAACTCCTGTAAACACAAGTACTATTCACGAAGAAATTGTTGGATTTTGTGATGCAGAAAACGAAAGTTTTTTTGAGGGTTATAATATTGGAGACACCAATTTTAATGGAAGAACCACAGTAATGTCTGCATCTGCAAGCATCTCTCCAAATGTAGAATATAATATTAAATTAATAATTGCAGATCAAACCGACAGAAACTTCGACTCCGCAGTATTTATAGAAGCCAACAGTTTTACTAATAGTGTAGATTTAGGCACAGATCTTTCAACATGTGATGCTTCGACTACCTTAACTGCAGAAACTAATAATCCACAAGCAAGTTATGAATGGTTTTTAAATCAAAATATTATTAATGGAGAAACTACCAGTACTTTAACTGCAACAAGCTCGGGAGCTTACTCTGTATTAATTACAGTGCCATTAAATGGAACCAATTGCACTTTTGAAGATGAAATAAATATTGTTTTAAATTCTATACAAACTTTTCCTCAGTTAGGCAACTTCTCTCAATGTGACGATGCAAGTAACGATGGTATTGAGAATTTTGATTTAACAACATTAAACACTCAAATTGAGTCTAGTATACCTGATTCAAATTACACGATAACCTATCATATTTCAAATCAAAACGCAACGGACGTAATAAACGGCTTTAACACTATAGATAACACTACAAACCCACAAACTATTCATATTCGCTCTTTAGATATTAATTCCGGTTGTGTTTATATTTCTACAGTAGTATTAATTGTAAACCCAATGCCTACAATAACAGCACCTTCTAATATAGAAATTTGTAGTAATGGAAGTAGCGAAGCAATGTTAACAGATAGTGATTCTGAAATTACAAATAACAACGCAAATTATAGTGTTACCTATCACTATTCACAAGTAGATGCAGATAGTGGCACAAATGCAATCCCATCTCCTTACACACCAACTAATACAACAGAACAATTATTTATTAGAGTTATAGATGTTACAACTGGTTGTGCAATTTTCACAAATATAACTGTTGAAGTTTTAGAAAGCCCAGATGTTGACAATACACCTCAACAAATAAATGCCTGTGAGCTAGATGACGATGGTTTAGAAATATTCGATTTAACAAGTGTTATTGTTAATGTTTTACAAGGCGTAACAAATGTAACTGTTAGCTATCATATTACACAGCAAGATGCAGACAACGATGTAAATCCTATTGCAAATCCTACACAGTTTCAAAATACAACTCCAGATTTTCAAATTGTTTTTATTAGAATTGAGAACGATAACAATTCATGCTACGAAATAGTCCCTATAGAACTACATGCTAACATCTTAGAAACAGGTACTAATATTAGAAACTTTGGAGCCTGTGATGAAGCTCCAGACGATGGTCAAGCCACTTTCGATTTAACAGCTATTACAGATGTTATTGCAAATGATTTACAAGATATTATAATTACATATTACGAAACCGAAGTAGATTTAAACAACAACACAAACCCTATTGACGATACAATACTTTATACAGTGCAAAACAGTTTTCAACAACTATATCTTTTAATTGAAGATCCAGACTGTACAAATACTACCGAAATACAATTAAATGTTAACGACTCTGTAACGATACTAAACGATGCTCCTGTAACATATTGCGATACAAACGATGATAGTTTAACATCTATTGAACTTGCTACTTTCAATTCTATTGTTAATATTGGCATTGATAGTCCAATGGTTTCTTATTTTGAAACTGAAATAGATGCAGAAGCTAGCACAAACATATTACCTCCTTTTTACAATAACACTGTAAACCCACTTACTCTATTTGTAAGAGTTGCAGATGGTGTAACTGGATGTTACGATGTAAAACCTTTACAAATAGAGGTACTACCTGCTCCTTCTGTTAATCCAGCATCTGACTTTATTATTTGCGACAACAATCAATACGGTTTTTCTATAATAGATTTAACCACTAGAAATACTCAAATTAATACGGATGCAACAACGGTTATTTCATATTACTTAACTCAAGCAGATGCAAATAATTCTAGTAACGAAATTATAGATAGTGCAAATTACAATGCTGAAACTTCTACAGTTTTTGCTAAAGTTGAAAATAATACAACCGGTTGTTACGACTTAGTGCCTATTAATATTCTTGTAAACACATTACCAAATTTTCCAGTAATTTCTAATTTTAGAAATTGTGAAACCGATGGCAACCAAGTTTCAGATTTTATTCTTATAGATAAAGATGCCGAAATTTTAAATGGGCAAACAGGAAAAGAAGTTTCTTATTTTGAAGATTCAGCTTTAACTATTAGCATAGATAAAAATAGCATATACAATAACACATCGCAATTACAAATCATTTATGTACTTGTAGAAAACATAACAGACACTAATTGTTTTGGTGTTTCCTCTTTTCTTTTAGAAGTAGGATCAGAGCCAATTTACAATGCACCAGGAGATGTAAATGTGTGCGATGATAATTCTAATGATGGCATTGAAACCTTCAGTTTAAACAATAAAACCCAAGAAATTATAGCAAATAGTACAGATACTTTAACGGTTACTTACTACGTAACTTTAGACGATGCGCAAAACGAAACAAATGCAATTGTTGGAGATTCGTTTACAAATACCGTAAACCCTCAACAACTTTTTGCGAGTATAGATAATGGCACTTTTTGTAAAGGCATTGCAACTTACGAGTATAATGTTATACAAGTGCCTATTATTGGGACTGCTCCAAACTTAACAGATTGTGACACAGATATGGATGGTAGTGTTATATTCGATTTAACGCAAGTTGAAGTTGATGTTCTTGCAATAAGACAAGATAATACGATAGTAAATTTTTATTCAAATGAAACCGATTTATTAGCTAATACAAACCAAATTACAAATCCTGAAAATTATACTAATATTTCGAATCCGCAAACGGTTTATATAGAAGTTTACAATACAATTTCTAACTGTGGAGCTTCGGTTCCTTTTCAGTTAATAGTAAATTTATCTCCAGAGATTGAACCAATTACAGAATATCCTATTTGCGAAACAACAGGTGCTATTTTTGATTTAACCGAAACTACCGAAGCACTAATTGGGACACAACAAAATGTGATACTTACCTTCCACTCTAATTTTACAGATGCGCAAACACCTCAAAACACATTAGATACTAATTATAATTACACCTCTAGCAACGACATTATTTTTGTTAGAGCAGAGTTTGCTGCTACTGGTTGCTTTAGCACAAGCTCTTTTTCTTTAATAGTGAATTCCTTACCTGCTTTAAACCTTCAAGACTTAGAAGCTTGTGATGATGATTTTGATGGCTTCTTGATTTTCGATTTAGCACAACAAACACCTATTATTCTTGGTAGTCAAAACTCAAATAATTTCATCATTAATTATTTTGAAACAGAAAACGATGCTTTAAATAACACTAATGCAATTTCAGATTTAAACTATAATGCAGAAAACGAGCAAGTACTTTATGTCTCTTTAGAGAATACAACTACTAATTGTTTTTCAACAGGAAGCTTTAATGTTTACATAAACAGAAAACCAGAAGTAGATATTACAGACCAAGTGGTTTGTATAGATAATTTACCGTTGGTAGTTACTGCAGAAACTAATATACCTTCAGATGGTTATTTATGGTCTACAGGAGACACAACAGCAATTATAGATATTACAACCATTGGAAACTATTGGGTAACAGTAACAACTGCTTTTGGCTGCACAACAACCTCAAGCTTTAGTGTTACAGCTTCACAACAAGCTTTAGTAGATTTCGAGGTTTCGCCTGATTTTCAAGATCCACATACTATAATTGTGGAAACTTCAGGAATAGGAAACTACGTCTATCAGTTAAACAATAACGATCCACAAGCCTCTAACATATTTAATAATGTACCAATTGGTGTACATTATATTACAGTAATAGATCTTAATGGTTGCGAGCCAACGCCTCCTAAAAAAGTGTTTGTAATCGATGCACCACAATTTGTAACTCCAAATGGTGATGGCTATTTTGACACTTGGCATATTACTGGTGTTAGCCAATTAAAAGGCACTGTTGTTACTGTTTTTGATCGCTACGGAAAACTTTTAAAAGTTCTAAAACATAACGATTATGGCTGGAATGGGCGTTACAATGGCCATTTAATGCCAGCAAACGATTATTGGTTTGTTGCAGATGTTGTTAATGGCAACGAGAAATTTCAAGTTACAGGGCATTTTGCTTTACGATATTAATAGCCTCACTTAATAACACCTTTAACATTATTTCCTCTTTAAATATTTAAAGACTTCTTTATCTTTGTATGCTGTTATTATGATAAAGAGAATCCTTATATTATTTACCTTGCTTACCGTAATGTCTGTAAACGCACAGAACATCTCAGTAGATAGTCAAACCTATACTCCACAACAACTTATTGAAGACATTTTAATAGATAGCGATTGTATTTCTAGTATAAATAATATCTCTGTGGTTGGTGGAGACTTTGGAGGAACAGACCAGAGCTATGGTTATTTTGATGCTACTGGCACAACGTTTCCTTTTCAAAGTGGTGTAGTTTTAAGCACAGGAAGACTAAGTAATGTTCCAGGGCCTAATGCTAATTTGAGTGATGACGATGCTACAAATTGGACTGGAGATATCGATTTAGAAACGGCATTACAAGAATCTAACACTACAAATGCTACTATTATAGAATTCGATTTTATTACGCTGGCAGATCAAATTAGTTTTCGTTATCTTTTTGCTTCAGAAGAATATCAAGAAGGAGATTCAAACACATGCCAATATTCAGATTTATTTGGCTTTTTAATAAAACCAGCAAGTGCTCAAGTTTCAGATTATGAAAATATAGCATTAGTTCCTGGTACACAAACACCTGTAAAAGTAACAACAGTTCACTCTGGAATTCCTGGTGCTTGCAATCCTATTAATGAAACTTATTTTGAAGGATGGAATCCTGAATCTGCAACATCAACTTCTTCAATAAATTTTAATGGTCAAACGACTATATTAACTGCAACAGCAACTACTATCCCTAATGTTACTTACCATGTGAAACTGGTAATTGCAGACGAGCAAAATTACCGTTTCGATTCTGCTGTTTTTCTAGAAGCTGGAAGTTTTGAGTTAAATACAGATTTAGGTCCAGACAGACTATTAGCAACCAATAACCCTGTTTGTGGCACAGAAACGATTACTCTAGATGCTACACAAACTGGAATACCAACTTACACTTGGTTTCAAGATGGTGTCCAGCAAACTACAGAAACATCAAATACACTTGATGTTGTAGGAACTGGAACTTATAATGTGGAAGTAACCTTGGATAATGGTTGTATTTCTTATGGAGAAATTACTCTAGAATATGCTCCACTTCCAAATATTTCTAATACAACACTTTTTGAATGTGATGCCAATCAAGATGGTTTTACGACTTATAACCTATATGATGCCTCAGATAGTGTTACAAATAATGATACAGATTTAGGTGTTTTAGATTTCTACACATCTTCTGCAGATGCCAATTTGGAAACTAATCCCATTACAAATCCAAATAATTTTAATAACACTTCGGTTACACAGCCTGTTTATGCTTTAGTGGTTAGCCAAACATCTGGTTGTAAAGCTATAGCTGAAGTGATTTTAGATATCTCAACAAATACGCTAACCTTACAAGATGTTAATGCTTGCGATGATGAAATAGTAGATGGTTTTTCAACCTTTAATTTGAATGACGTTAGAACTACTTTACAATTTCAAGTTCCGGCAAATGCAACGATAACATTTTACACCTCTAGTGCTGATGCTTTTACTGAAACAAATAGCATAAACGGAAACTTCAGCAATACAATTCAAGATTCTCAAACCATTTTTGTAAAAGTAGTTACAGATACAAACCAGTGTTATGCCATTTCAGAATTAACACTTAATATTCTATTTACTCCACAATTACCGGAAGACGAATCGTTTTTATATTGCTTAAATAGTTTTCCAAACACCATAAATTTAGTTGGTGGTGTTACAAACGATATTGCTAACAATCACTACTACCAATGGTTATTTAATGGAACAGACACAGGAATTACAACTCCTTTTTTTGAAGCTAACCAAATTGGAGTCTACACAGTAATAGTTACAGACCCTAACGGTTGCTCTAACACTAGAGATTTAACCCTAGTACCTTCTAACGAACCAACAATAGATAATTTAGAATTTACCGAACTTACAACAAATAACACTGCAACAATTACAGTTTCTGGTGAAGGTGATTACGAATTTGCTATTGATAACGAAAATGGTTTTTATCAAAACGAAAACACATTTTCGAACCTAGAACCTGGTTTTCATACTATCTATGTTCGCGATAAAAATGACTGTGGCAATACGTTTATAGAATTTTCGCTTTTAGGTTTTTTACAATATTTTACACCAAATGGAGATAACGTGCACGAAACTTGGGGTATTATCGATAATAAAAACAAAATTAAAAGGACTTCTATTTTTAATCGTTATGGTAAACTACTAACACAATTAAAAGCGACAAAACGTTGGGATGGTACTTTTAAAGGCCGATTGATGCCAACTTCAGATTATTGGTATGTTATCGAATTAAAAGATGGTACGGTTTTAAAAGGTCATTTTAGTTTGGTGAGATAGTTTGGTATTGTATTTTAGTGTTGAACTTCCTTATGTAAGGAGTTGGCATTCATTTAAACCCGAACCTTGAACGAACTTCATAAAATAGAACCAAAATATTCAAAAACTGAATTAACTAAATTCAAAGATAAAAATCAGTTTATGGATGCTTATGTTGAATTATTAAAGCAAACTATTACTTTATTATTCCTAATAGTTGGAGACAGATATTGCGAAGGAAAAGAAGGAGTTCCAAGAAAAATTAATCGGAATGAAGCCATAATTGGTGGAAACCTAACTCGGTTAATAAAATTAAACACTTCATTTCTTGAAAATATTTGCAATGGTAAATTAGAAATATGTTGCATTATTAATAGATGTATTGCTGAAACGGCTATTAACACACAATTCATGATAGTTGAAGGAGAAGAAAATGTATTGAAGAATTACATTAAATATTCACTCATAACCGAAAAGCAATTGTGGAATACCATTAAAGAAAATGTAAAGGATAGAAATGATGAAAAATTACATATTGAAGAAAGAATGCAAAAATCAATTGAAAGGAGTTTCGACTCTTCGGATTTTGATTTAGAAAACGTAAACAGAAGTTCAAAATGGAAGTCAATTTCAAAAAGAGCAGAAAGTGTTGCAGGACACCAGTTTTATAATATTTTTTATGGTATCGGAAGTCATTCAATTCACGGAAATTGGCAAGATATATTATCAAATAATTTAACAAGAGAAAATGACGAATTTAAAGTAAACCTTGAATGGAATAGACCAAGACCACAGATAATGGATGGAGCAATTGGAATGAATTTATTATTGACAAAATCTTTCGTTGAAAAAGAGAATTTAAAAGAGTCAAAATCTTATCTGGAAAAACAGAGCTTTTAATTAATTATCAATCTGACTTGCTGAATGAGCACGAAAAGTATCTGAAAAAATATAAAAACACTCTGAACTACAAATAAATATAGATAAAGTAATATATTTTCTATTGTTCATTCCATTCCTATGGATTATAATATTTGACCAAGAAAAACTAAAATATCGAACTGTTTTTTTAAGTATTTATTAATCTCAATCGGAATTTTAATTATCGGAATCCTTTATCAAAAATACTCTGATACAGAAGATAAATCCCTTGTTTACTTTGGCTCACAAATGACATTAATATTTTTGATTTTATTTAAAATAATTCGAATTCCATATTATTTGATTTTTAAACGTGAACCAGAAATTAATCAATATCCTGAAAAATTGATTGATATTATACCAACTCTAATAGTTGTTATGGGAACATTGATTTTACCTTTTCTGATTGACAGTATTATCATTCAAAAAATAATGGAATGAAAAAATACGTTTCACAACAACGTATAAAATAATGAGTAGTTTAGTGCTTAATCAAAGGTTAGTGCAATTTTGTTACGTCTGATTTTCCTTCGAAAAATCCTCGCAGTCAAACACGCAACTTTCCGTATACATAAACGATATAAGTAATTTAAATGATGAACCACGAATCCTTTTCTAAAATTTAAAACGATCCATTTCCCGAACGAATTAAAGATAAAACTCTATGGTTAAGTATCGCCTCACCAGCATCAACTTTCCACCTAATTTCAATAGTATCGCCTGCGGTTACAGTAACCATCTCCTGAAGAGATACTGTTGAGATTTGTACATTATGGGTTCTACTCGAATTTAGCACTTCTGCACCATTTTTATAAATACTATACGTAGTAGTACTGGTGCTACTTATTGTTCCAGCAGGATATTCTTCCCCAATATGTGTACCAGTCATAGTTAAAGTTCCTAATGCAGTACCCACATCTCCCGTGGTTGTAGAAGTTGCAGTGTCTGAGACTGCTCCCGAAGAACTCCACATAGCAAATGAAGCAAGAACTCCCAAATTAACGGGCGCAATACCTGTTGGAACTGTGATAACAACGTTCGCTCCAAGTGTTACTGCTCCTAACTTTGTGAGTAGCCTTCCTTCAAGGTTCGAATCAGCTCCTAATGAAACAGCTCCAGCACCTGTTCCTCCACCAAGCATAGTTCCTTTCATCATAGTATTAGCAGCTGTTGACATAGCGGCATTAGATACCCAGAATATATTTTCGGCTTTTGCATTTCCAATCAAGTTTACCGTTGTGCCGACACCAGTAGTAAATGCACCAGGACCCCTAATAATAAAGACTGAATTTGGGTCTCCACCACCATCTAATGTAAGGATTCCAGCAATAGAGGGAGCACCAGCTACGTCATAGACACCTGGCAGCAAAGTTTCACCGCTACCAAATGCTAAAGCATGAGGTACACCGCCAGGGTATGCCATTAATTCATTATATAAATTTGATGCATCAGTAACACCTTGTTCGGAGCTAAATGTTTTACTGCTAACTAATTGAGCATTAAAGAAAGTTAAGTATGTACCAGAAGCAGGTGATAATGTCATCCCTGTTATTAATAAATCAGTAGTGGATGTGGTGCTAATAATGCTGTTCTCAGTTATAGATTGAATCATAGGTACCTCTTCTCTTTTCATTCCTATCCAGTTGGGAGTCGTGGGAGTTCCAATATTTAATTGACCATCATCTAAAGTGTAATTGTAAATCATTAAACCTATTGCAGGAAGTACAATAGCATCTCTTTGCACCGTAGATAATCGCGGTATTAAAATTCCTTGAGTGGTAGAAGAAATATCCAAAGCAGAAGAAAGATCAGGTGTTGTTGTTCCTATACCAACTTGGCCATAAGCAATGCCCGAAAGAAATAAAATAAGCGGCAGCAATAAACGAATTAAAATAAATTTCATATTTTTTTTTAAATAAATATTTTTAATGAGAAAGAAAAGCCTTATATTATGCAAATATAAGCCATATTTATTTATAACCAGGCTAAACGCATTCTTGCCCCACTCATTTAATGTGCTAAAAATCAAGTATTTATGATTTTTTTTAGTGATAAATTTTATATACACGTCTGATTACCAGGTGAATATGAATAAAAATAAATTACTCGATTTTTAAAAAAGTATTAAAGATTTTTGACTAAATCGAAAAAAACTAGATCCTGTAGGAATTATCGTTTTTATAACAATGTTGGCTGTAACTTGTAATGCTCAAGATTGGGAATAAATAGAAGGTTTTAGCAATGCAAGAATCGATTTTTTTTTCTAAGTATTTAGATTTAAAAAACGGGATTCCATCACACGATGCTTTTAATCGTTTTTTCTCGCTTTATAACCCAAAGTCTTTTTAATTAATTTTCGCAGAATGGATGTCAGGTCTTATTGATATTAAGGATAAACATATTGCTATTGATGGTAAAACATGTAGAGAAAGTCGTAATAAATCAGGCTTTAATAATACAGAAGATTAATTTAGAAATGCTCTAAAATTAAGGTGTTGAATTAGAGACCTGTAACATTTTCCCATTATAATATTTATTCCCATTTAAAGAAAAATCTGCTATATATTTCGCTATTTCTAATGCCGTTGTTGGTGCTTGATAACCAGGGAAGGCCTCTTCTAGCATTTCGGTCTGTACAGCTCCTAAGGCAAGCACATTAAAGCTTGGTCCAGTTTCTTTATATTCTTCGGCTAAGAGCTCTGTTAAAGTTACTACAGCACCTTTACTAGAACTGTAAGCAGATAAACCTGGGAACTTAACGCTACCTTGCACGCCACCCATAGAACTTATGGTAATAACGTGGCTTTCTTTTTTCATGAAAGGCAAAACACAACGTGTCATCTCTGCAACTCCAAAAACGTTAGTTTTATAAACATACTCGAAATCTTCCATCGTAGTTTCTGCAAATGGTTTATTTAATAAAGCACCTGCATTATTAATAAGTATATCTACATGTTTCCACTCTTTAGAAACATACGCTTCTACTTTTTTGTAGTCTTCTTTTTTACCTAGATCGAAAGCAAAAGACTCTATATTATCGAAATGCAAATTACTAACTGGTTGTGCGTTTCTTGATAATGCTAACACATTATGACCTTGATTGGCTAATAAATGTACCAACTCAAAACCAATACCTCTACTTGTTCCTGTAATAATTATATTCTTACTCATTCATTTTAATATCTTGTGTTGGAGCATTAGCCATTTGCTCTAAAACTGGCGCTAATTTGTTTATTAATCTTGCCATAAAGTTGTAATCTAACTTATCGACCTCATCGTCTACGTGATGATAAAAATCGAAGTTTGTTAAATCGCAAGATGATACTGTATGACTTGGCACTTTAAATTCTTGATAAAAAGCATAATTATCTGAGCGCTTAAATAATCCATATTTTTTTGCTACATCTGAAGCCCCAATAAGTTTTTCACCCGCATAATCATTCATTTTTTGGGCTAGATTAGATAGTTCGTAACCAGTAATAAAGGCTTCGTAATCTCTACCTACAAATGGTACACCAATCATTTCAATATTAATCATTGTATATAGATTGATATCACTTTCTTTTAATCTTTCAGCTAAATGCTTAGAACCTAATAAACCTTTTTCTTCAGCAGTAAAGGTTGCAAAAATGATACTTCTTTTATTGGTTTTCTTTTCAGAAAAATACTTTGCAAAAGATAATACACCACTTGTTCCTGCAGCATTATCGTTTGCTCCATTTGCAATCGTGTCTCCATTAACATCTTTTGCAGTACCAATATGATCGTAATGTGCGCCAATAATAATAAACTCGTCTTTAAGTTTTGGATCTGTTCCTTCTAGATAACCAATAACATTGTATGCATCTAGTTCTCCAAATTTAAAATTATCTCTATACGTTTCTAAATACGGTTTTAAACCATAAGCCTTAAACTTGGTTTCTATATAATTTGCAGCTTCGTTTATACCTTCGCTTCCAGTGTCTCTTCCGTCTAACTCATCGGAAGCCAAAAACGAAACAATACTTTTTAATTCTTCTGGACTAACAAAATCTATAGTTTTGGCTACTGGTTTTGTTATAACAGTCTCTTGAGTTGTTTCAGTATTTGTTTCTGCTCTTTTTTTTGTAGAATCGCAACTTATAAACAAGGTTAAAAGGCTAAGGATTGAAAGTATTTTCATTTGATATTTTTTATTTGAGTTTAAAGATAAAAAAAACCTGAATCAAATTCTTGATTCAGGCTTTTTAATATGTACATAAAAAAAGGTTGAGACCTATTTCATTTTTTTATTTGCTTTTTTTGCTAAACGCTGTACTTTTTTATTTAAATCTTTCATTAATTTCTCTACAGCACTTTCGCACATTGGTTGTATTTTACTTGTATTCATTACAGGGATACCTCCTACCATTACAGCTTTCTTTTTAGAACCTGCAATCTCGTTAAATTGAAAAATACTGTTATTGTCTTTTGTAAATAGATCCATACTATATCTAGCTTGAACACTAACATAGCCCATACTTCCAATTCCTGTTTTAACAAATCCAAATGATAAATTAATAAACATAATAGCATCTACTCCTAAAGCTTCTGCTACTGGTTTTAAATCTTTAACATTTTTCCTATAGGTAGGAATTACATTATAACCTTCTATAGCTGTAGTTGTTTCTACATTTGTTAAAAATGTTTTTCCTTCTTGATAAGTTGGTACAAATTCCTTATAGACGTCGTTAGATAACACTTCTTTTTCATCAATAATTTCGAAATCGAAGTTCTTAGAGTATTCACTAAAAAAAGCATTGTGTAATTTTTTTAGTGGCTCTGTTAAATTAAAATCAGGATCATCACTTAGATTTGTGTTTTTAGCAATTAAATCTGCTGATGCACTTAGTGCTGACAAATCAATTGTTTTATCTGCATAAAAAGTAATTACTGCAACTTTCTTTTTTTGAGCATTACCAATTAACATTGATAATGTAAGAAACGTCATTAGTACTACAGCTTTAATGTTCTTCATTTTAATTTGATTTTTTTATAATAGATTAATAAACAATTTTTATAAAACTAGCTTAGACTAGCATTGTAACAGGGCTTTCAATATATCCTTTTAATGTTTGTAAAAATTTTGCTCCAGTTGCTCCATCGACCGTTCTATGATCGCAAGCTAAACATAATTTCATAGTGTTACCAACTACAATTTGTCCGTTTTTAACTACTGGTTTTTCAACAATATTACCAACAGATAAAATTGCTGAATTAGGTTGATTAATAATCGACGTAAAACTATCGATACCGAACATTCCTAAATTAGAAATAGTAAATGTACTACCTTCCATTTCGTCTAAAGCTAATTTTTTACTTCTTGCTTTACCAGCATATTCTCTAACAGCTGCACCAATTTGAGGTAAACTTTGCTCGTTTGCAAATTTAACTACAGGTACTAACAATCCATCTGGCACTGCTACTGCAACACCAATATGTACGTGATTGTTTAATTGCATTCTATCGTCGAACCACTGAGAGTTAACTTGTGGATGCTCTTTTAATGCTAAAGCACATGCTTTAACAATAATATCGTTATAAGAAATTTTTATATCTGGAATCGAGTTGTATTGCTCTCTAAATGCTATTGCATTTTCCATATCAAACTCAACATTTAAATAATAATGTGGTGCCGAAAATTTAGACTTCGCTAAGTTTTTAGCAATTGCTTTACGCATGTTTGAGTTTGGTATTTCGTCGAAATCTTCTTGACCAATTGCTACAAATTTAGCTGTTGAAGCAGATGCTGATGCAGATGGTGTAAAGTTTTCGATATCACGCTTAACAATACGTCCATTTTCTCCAGAACCTTTAACTTGACTAAGTTGTATACCTTTCTCTTCTGCCATTTTTTTAGCTAAAGGAGAAATAAAGACTCTACCAGAATCTGAATTTGATGTTGAAACAGGTGCTTTAGCTTGTTGCTTAGGCGCTGCTTTCTTTACTTCTTCTTTTGGAGCCTCTTGCTTTGGTGCTTCTTCTTTTTTAGCTGATGAACCTTCGGCTGCAAAGTTTTTAACAATAGATGAAACATCTGTACCTGCAGGACCAATAATAGCTAATAAAGAATCTACTTTTGCTGAAGCTCCTTCTTCTAAACCTATAAACAATAACGTTCCAGATTGAAAAGATTCGAATTCCATTGTGGCTTTATCTGTTTCAATTTCGGCTAAAATATCGCCTTCTTCTACAGTATCACCTATTTTTTTTAACCATGTTGCCACAGTTCCTTCTTCCATTGTATCACTTAAACGTGGCATAGTTACTACTATTACACCTTCTGGTAATGCTTCTTCTTGTTTAGGTTCTTCGCTTACGCTCTTAGTAGTTTCTTCTGTTTTTTCTTCAGAAGTATTCCCGTTTATTAAACCCGAAATATCCTCATTTGCATCACCGATAATAGCTAAAAGCGTATCAACTTTTGCTGTTTCACCTTCTTGGATACCAATATATAATAAGACTCCTTCGTTAAAAGACTCAAATTCCATAGTAGCCTTATCTGTTTCAATTTCAGCTAAAATATCGCCTTCCTCTATTTTATCGCCTACTTTTTTAAGCCAACTTGCTACAGTTCCTTCTTCCATTGTGTCGCTTAAACGCGGCATGTTTATTACTTCAGCCATAGCTTATTTTATTTTATGCTCTATAAATGGATAATCTTCTTGCTCGTATACTGCATCATACATTAAGCTTTTTTCTGGATATGGAGATTCGTCTGCGAACTTCTCACATTCAGCTACAGAAACCTTAACGCGTTTATCAATTGCTTTTAAATCGTCTTCGGTAGCATATTTTTCTTTAAGAATAATATCTTTAACCTGCTTGATAGGATCAATTTTCTTATATTCCTCTACCTCAGCTTTTGTTCTATAATGTTGTGCATCAGACATAGAGTGACCTCTATATCTGTATGTTTTTACTTCTAAAAAAGTTGGTCCTCCACCTGTTCTTGCACGAGTAATTGCTTCATCAAAAGCTTCGGCAACTTTAATAGGGTTCATTCCATCTACAGGTCCACAAGGCATTTCGTATCCACGGCCTAGTTTCCAAATATCTGTATGGTTTGCAGTACGATCCACACTTGTTCCCATGGCATAACCGTTGTTTTCGCAAACGAATACTACAGGTAAATTCCAAAGCATTGCCATATTAAATGTTTCGTGAAGCGAACCTTGTCTAGCTGCACCATCACCAAAACAGCAAATAGTCACTGCATCTATATTGTGGTATTTATCTCCAAAAGCCATTCCTGCTCCTAGTGGAATTTGACCTCCAACAATACCATGTCCTCCATAAAAACGATGTTCTTTAGAAAAAATATGCATAGAACCACCTAAACCTTGAGACGTTCCTGTTGCTTTACCAAACAATTCTGCCATTACACGTTTAGGATCTACTCCCATACCTATAGGTTGCACGTGATTACGATATGCAGTAATCATTTTATCTTTGGTTAGATCCATTGCATGTAAAGCGCCTGCTAATACTGCTTCTTGACCATTATATAAGTGAAGGAATCCTCTAACTTTTTGTTGGATATAAACTGCAGCAAGTTTGTCTTCAAACTTCCTCCAGAAATACATGTCTTCATACCATTTAAGGTAAACTTCTTTAGTTATTTTCTGCATTTTTGGTGTTTCATTTCGGTAAATTAAAAAAGATACCAATATAAAATTGGTATTAGTTCAACTAATAAATTTTAATAATTTGAAAAACAAATTTCTTAAAATTAGTTTCACTAACAAAAGTAACACTTTGAATTGGTATTCCAAAAGTGAAAATTAACTTATTATTTACGAAAACGTTATAGATTTGAAGAATCGAATCCAAAAGGTAACAAATTGGCTAATGAATTAGATTTCATAACCTTTCCAATCTCTCCCATAAAATAAATTTCTATGAATTGATCTTGCTTGGTTTCATATTCAGCAATAGACTGCCTACAGGCTCCACAAGGTGGAATTGGCGAATCTGTTTTTTGATTTTGAGAAGCTGCTGTAATAGCCATTTTTATAATTTTTGCTTTTGGATATTTTGCTCCTGCATAAAAAATAGCTGTTCGCTCTGCACATAATCCTGAAGGATAAGAAGCGTTTTCTTGATTACTACCTGAAATTATTTCACCATTATCGAGTAATATAGCAGTACCAACATGAAACTTAGAATAAGGTGCATAAGCATTATTTCTAGCTTCAATTGCATTTTGCATTAGACTTTGGATGTCTTTTGGTGTTTCTTCTAAAGTATCGAAAACATATAGTTTAGATTCAATCTTGACTTCTTTCATAGGCTCAATTTAATAAACACAAACTAATTTAGGCAAAAAAACTATTGCTTTTAAGCAATAGTTTTTTGTTTTTGAAATATTATATATTTTAATACTCTGTATACTCTCCTTCTCCAAGATTAAACGTTAAAGAAAAACGTAATGTACTTTCTAGTGGACTTTGCACTTTTGATGCAGAGAATAGGTATGATAAATCTATATTAAGAACATTGTATTTAAAACCTGCTCCTAAAGCAAAGAACTTACGCGCTCCTTTTGTTTCGTGCTCATTAAAATAACCTGCTCTAAAAGCAAAGGAGTCTTGATATAAATATTCTAAACCTACTGCGTAAGTAAATTCTTGTAATTCTTCTTTCCCTCCTCCTGGCGCATCACCAAAAGATTGAAAAACACCTGACATGAAATCTACATTATTATCTTGACCTTCGATAATATAGTCTGGTTCTTCAGCAACAAATTCATCCTCTCCGGATTGATATCCTTCGTTATCACCACTTTCTATATATTCTGTTCTTTTTCCACGAACTGGAGGTGTTGGGACAAGCAACTTCGCAAATTCTACTGTTGCTCCTAATTTATTGTATTGATCGAAGATAAAGTCGAAACCACCTCCTAAACGCAATGTTGTTGGTTGGAAATTTTCTTGCCCTCCTTCGTCATATTTGAATTTAGGTCCTAAGTTTTGAAGCGCAAAACCTCCTCTCCAACGACCATTAAAATCGTTATAAGCTTCTTCTTCACTTTGATAATAACCTGTAATATCTACACCAAAAGTACTTCCAGCTGTAACATCATTATCGCCAAAATTTAATTTTAAATCTGATCTTAAGTAACGCATGGCTACTGCCATACCAAATTGGTCGCTTAACCTTAAGCTATAAGACAAGTCTACTGTTAACTCATTTGGAGACTGTAAAAGCGGTGTTGAATTCTCGTCTTCAACAAACTCAATATCTCCTAACGAAAAATATTTAAAACTTGCTGCAAAGGCACTTTGGTCGTTTAACCTATTAAAGTAGGTAACGTTTCCTAAAAAAATATCGTTAACTAGTTTACTTAAGTATGGTGTATAACTTACTGCAACACCAGATTTTGCTGTAGAAAAAACGTACTTAGCAGGATTCCATTGTTGTGAAAATGCATCTGGTGATGTTGCAACTCCCATATCTCCCATCGCTGCTGCTCGAGCATCTGGAGCTATTAAAAGAAATGGTACTCCAGTTGTTATTACTCTAGTATCTTGATAAGGTTCTATTTGAAATGAACTTTGTGCGTTACTATTAAAAGCAAAAACAAACACGATTATTATTAAAATATTCTTTTTCATAAATCAATTTTATTAGGCAAATATAAATTTTTATTATAGGATTACAAGTTTTTCAATTTTTTCTACTGTTTTATTAGTAGCACTAGAGTGTACTTTTAGCTTATAAACATAAGTCCCTTTCCCTATTTTATCTCCAAAATCGTCTCTACCATCCCATACAATATCTCGAGATGTTGAGCTTGTGGATTTTGTACCAACTCCAGTTGTTTGTCCATTTAATGTTCTAACTATTTTACCAGATACGGTAAATATTTGCACAGAAACATCTAAGACTTCAGAACTGTTATGGCTAAACCAAAACTCGGTATAGTTTACAAATGGATTTGGATAGTTTAGTACGTTTTCTATTACTAAGCTTTGTTTTTCGTCGAAAACCCTAAACTGTAACTCTGCAGTTGATGAATTATTGTACACATCCCAAGCTTTAACTGTTAAAGTATGTAATCCAGGTTCTAATTCTCTAAAAGGATAGCTTAAACCTCCTCTTGTATAATCGTCTAACTCGGTTACATAGTAATTATTAAGCACATATGGGTTTACTTCATCTCCATCTAAAAGAGCAACTATATCATGACCAATACCACTAGCTGTATTAATTCCGTTTTCGTCTTGCAGTTTCACTAACAACGTTGGTGATTCGTTTGTTATTCCACCGGAAACGAAATTTTCGTCGTTCATATACAAATTTATGTTTGGGCCAAGATTATCTTCGGCTGCATTTTCATTTATACCTCCAATTTGAAGTATATTTATATCACCACCAGATTGATCACTTACTGGATTCTCTGTGGATGCATAGAAATTAATTTTACCAAAACCAACAGGAATTCCAATATCTCTAGGTACAATAAAATCGAATTCGAATTCTCCATTTGTAACAGTAGATTGACCTCTAAAAATAACTTCACCTAAGGTTTCGTATTCTAATTTAATGAGTTCGCCTCCATCATAAGTATTATCGTTTGCTAATGTTTCTCTTTGTATTGGTTTATCGTAAATAGTTGTTTCTACTTTACCATTATAATTAGTTAGTACATTACCTGCAACATCTGTAACTTCTCCAGATAATTTTGTATAGCTTAAAGCCTCAAGAACTTCTGTATTACCAGCAACTGGCATATCGTTTATTTTGGTTAATTTAACGTTTGGTTTTGGAAATGCTAATTTTAATGCTGGATCTCCAATATAAAACACTAAATATTTTTGACCAATTCCAGCAATACTGTTACTGTTTTTTGTAAGTCTAAGCGCTTCTGCCATTGATGGATATTCATGATCTGCATAACTATCAGAATCATTATACGAAAACAGATACTCTTCTAATTTAATATTAAATTCAACTCCAACAGATACAAAAATTTGACGTGTTGTTGATATTAAAGAAATTGCGCCTCCATTTTTATTCCAGTACACTAATTCACCTGCAGTAACGCGAAATGGGTTATCGAATCTCGTATATTCACAAGTTACAGTTACAAAACAAGCTAACTTGCAATCGTTCCTAAGCGCTTGAACATCTGGCTTTTGAAACAACCTTTCGAATGCCCAACCATCTTCTCCTCCATGCCCGAAATAATTAACAACTAATGCTCCATTTTCTATAGCATTGGCAATTGCTGTAGCAACTCCTGGATAACGATCTCCTCCAGCAGAAGCTTGTTGTTGGTATGAATCTGCATGAATTTTAATTGCATTTAAGAACGGTTTAGCAGCTGTAATTTCATCTGAAATTTCATCTGTTGTTTCTTGAAGAATACTTTCATAAACCGCATCTACATCATCTGAAATTGCTATAAAATTATTTCTCCAACTACCAAAAGCCTCATTAGAATAATACACAGCTACCTTATCTACCATTTCCTTTGCTCGTTCTGGAGAATCTGCTAATATTCTACCTACCGCTATGTCTAATCTATCAGCAGCAACCATAGTACCTTCATTTGGATCCATCATACCATAAAAATCATCAGAAACATATGAATCTGTTAACAAATAACTATTATAGGCATGCCAAGAAGGTGTATTGTAAGTGTTTGATGATATCCTACTTTTATAATCGAATGAGCTATCACCAAAAAGGCATAAATATTTTAGTCTTTTATCTGGTGAACTTGCATTATCATATACATATTTCACCAAATTTCGAATAGCAGCTATATCTCTATTTCCAGTACTAAATTCATTGTAAATAGATTCTAATGTAACTACTTTAACGTTTAAATTATTTTGATCTCTATTTATTTGTGCTAAGCGATTTGCCTGACCTAGATGAGATCTAGGTGTAACCATAACATAGTCTATATCTTGAAAATCGCCTTGACTATTTTCAAATATAGTACCTTTAATATTTTGATTTACTACTGAAGAGGTCCCTAGTTTAATTGGTTCGTATAAGTCTAAAGTTGTAACTGCTATATACTTTTTTAAGCTCCCTAAGTTTGCATTAAAATTTAAAGTAGTTTCCGTATTTAGCTTATTAGTAATATTGTTTGCATCTGTTATTTCCCATATTTCTGACACATTTGATGCATTAGTTAATGTATACATTCCAACACCTGATGCCTGAGCGGAAGCTCGATTAAAAAACTGAAATTGATTTCCATTAAATTCTAAAGACCTTGTGGCTTCTATTGAAATATAATCAACATACCCAACAGCACTTGGCACTCCTAACTTATCGTAATCAACTTTTACATTAATGTTATCCGAAGTTACAGATACATTATTAGCATAATATGCACCTACACCATAAACATCTCCACTAATACCAAGAGTTGTAATTGTTGCAACCTCGTCACTATTTACACTAACAGTCCAATTAGCATCACTACCTGAAGTAGATGCTCCATTAAAAACAAATTTAACAGGTTCTGTAGTTATAAGGTTAGGAAAATTAAAATCGAAAGTTTTTGTAGTTTCAATATCCAATTCATCTCCAAACCATCTTCTACCTACAAAAGCAAGATTAAACTCATCTACTTCATGAAATTGGTAATCTTGAAAAGTTGAAATGGTAGTTGTTACATTACCAGAAGGCTCCATCATGTTTTGAATTCTTTTACCACTACCAAACCCAATATTTATATAATAATATGTAATATCTTGATATGCATTAATATTAGTACCAATTAAAGGATCGTCCACAATACCCTCAGGTCCAACTCCATAAAACATAACGTAATCACCATCATTAAAGACACCATCTTCTTCTCCAACAACTTTTATAGCATTCTCTACAGGATCAATAGGATAACTATCATTATTTAAATAAGGAATCATTTTTCCTCCATTACCATAAACACTTATACCTCTTGGATCTATTGAATTGGTATTAATACCTAAACTATTAAGGAAATTTTTAGATAATTTAAACACTCCTGTTTTATTAATTCCAAATTTATACCAAGTACCGGAACTTAATATAGAGTTTGAAATAGGCGGACTATTACTTGTTCTAAAAGACGAACTAGAGTTTTCATAATTAACTGTAAAAGAAGTTACCTTTTTATATGAATTACTTCCTGTCTTTACAATTGCCGAAACTGTTAAAAAAGCATATTTATCTTCACGAGCTTGAGTATTTTCCAAGCTGTATTCAATTGATGAAGGAATCGTTTTTAAATCTAAATCTTTTAAATCTAATTTAGAAATAGTAACGTATTTAACATTTGTTAAAGTTACACTACTCTGCTTAATATTAGAATTAGTTTCCCATTGAGCTACAAAATTAACACCATTACTAAAACTAAAGTTATAGTGTTCTTTAGGCGAAAAATCAGGCACTGTTATGCTAGAACCTCCTGTACTTAAGGCTTTAGCTGTATTCCAGGTGATGTTAAATTTCTTTTGTTGCGAATAGGCTAGAGTACATAGTAGTACTGAAATACCAAATAATATCTTTTTCATTGCTTTAAATAACGCGATTATTTCGATGTTATTATTATAATATTAACATTTTAATAAAAACGTTTCAAAATTACAATAATAAATTAAAAGAACGTGCGTTATAATATTTCAAAACATCGCTAATAAACAAATTAAGCATCGATGTAAAGTAAATAAACAGGTTGAAGCGCTATTTATTTTTAAGTTAATTTTACGAAATAGCTTGTAGAGTTAGGTAGAATTATTATATTGCGTCAGCAAAAAAAACATAATTAGCTTACATAAACATATTAGTATGAAAAAAGTAATTGTATCAAGGATTTTAATGCTATTAGCAGTCTCATTAACCTTGGTTGGATGTGGTAGATCTGGAGGATCAAATGTAGATAGTGCCACTGGTTGGGAAATCAATGCTAAAGAAGGCGGGTTTCAATACAACACAAAATTCAAAGAACAGGAGACACCTCCTGGAACTGTATTTGTAGAAGGAGGTACTTTTACAATGGGACGTGTTCAAGATGATGTTATGCATGATTGGAACAACACACCTAATCAACAACATATTCAGTCTTTTTATATGGATGAAACTGAAGTAACTAATCAAAACTACTTAATGTATTTAGATTGGATTAAGCAAGTTTATCCACCAGAAGACGAGAATTT
Source organism: Lacinutrix sp. Bg11-31 (assembly GCF_002831665.1). Classification (NCBI taxonomy): domain Bacteria; kingdom Pseudomonadati; phylum Bacteroidota; class Flavobacteriia; order Flavobacteriales; family Flavobacteriaceae; genus Lacinutrix; species Lacinutrix sp. Bg11-31. The sequence continues at coordinate 22,770 of NZ_CP025118.1, read as the reverse complement.
TAGAAAAATATACGAAGGTGTTGTACCAGATACTCTAGTTTGGAGAAACCGTTTAGGTTACAACGAAGTAATGACAGAAAACTATTTACGTCATCCAGGTTACGGACAATATCCTGTAGTTGGTGTAAGTTGGATTCAAGCTGTTGAATATGCTAATTGGAGATCGGATAGAGTTCAAGAAAAAGCATTACAACAAGAAGGTTACTTAAAACAAGATAGCCAATACGAAGCTACTGCAGATGCTAACTTTAGTACAGACACTTATATTAATGCCCCAACTCAAACTTTTGGTGGTAATGAGGATATTTTAAAAGGCGGAAAATTAAAACCTCAAACTGACGCTAATGGTGAAGAAATTAATGTTTATGCTTCAAGACAAACAGGTATTATATCTCCAAAGTATAGACTTCCTACTGAAACAGAATGGGAATATGCGGCATTAGGTTTATCTGAAATTAGAAGCTATAATGTATATAGAGGACGTAAAAAATACCCTTGGGATGGACAGTATACTCGCTCTGGTAAACGTAAGATAAAAGGAGATCAATTAGCCAACTTTAAACAAGGAAAAGGTGATTACGGTGGAATAGCAGGATGGTCTGACGATGGTGCAGATATTACAGCACAAGTAAAATCTTATGCTCCTAACGACTATGGTTTATATGACATGGCAGGAAACGTTGCAGAATGGGTTGCAGATGTTTACAGACCTATTGTTGATGATGAATTTAATGATTTTAACTACTATAGAGGTAACGTTTATACTAAAAACGCTATTACAGAAGATGGAACTGTTAAGATTGTAACTACAGATGAAATTGTTTTCGATACACTTCCAAACGGAAAAGTAATTGCAAGAGACTTACCAGGAGAAATTGCTCAAGTCCCTATAGATGAAGACGAAACTTATTTAAGAACAAATTTTGACAGGAGTGATAACCGTAATTTTAGAGATGGAGACAAACGTTCTTCTCGTGGTTATGACGATTTTGATGAAATTGAAGGAGAAGAAAATGCTACGACGAGTAAAATGTACAACTCACCTAAACATTCTACCGAAGTTGATTCAGCCGGAAACACAATTAGAGAATGGGATAAGAGTAGCAAAAGAACATCTTTAATTAACGACGAAGCTCGTGTATTTAAAGGAGGATCTTGGAAAGATAGAGAGTACTGGTTAGATCCAGCACAAAGACGTTACTTCCCACAAAATATGGCTACAGACTATATTGGATTTAGATGCGCAATGTCTAGAGTAGGTTCAAAATCTAAAAACAAAAACAAAACTAAAAACTAATATTAGTTTTAAAATAATTTTAAAAGTCCTAACGTTTAGTTAGGACTTTTTTTATACTTTTATTTTATAAAGCTAGCATGTTAAAAACACTATAACCTAAAGGAATCATTAATAACTAACAGTATATGCTAGTTAAAAATTAAAACACATGAAAATAGAACAACTTCACAGCTTGTTTTTAGAATGCAAAGGCATTTCTACAGATACTAGAAAAGTTTCAAACGGAAATATGTTTTTCGCTTTAAAAGGCGACAATTTTAATGGTAACACATTTGCCCAAAAGGCATTAGATATAGGAGCAAAATATGTAGTAATAGATGAAGTTGAATTTAAAACTTCAGATAAAACGATTCTAGTAGACAATGTATTGGAAACTTTACAAGCTTTAGCATCGCATCACAGAATGTATCTAAACATTCCAATAATAGCATTAACCGGTAGTAATGGAAAAACTACAACTAAAGAATTAATCAATACAGTACTATTAAAAAAATATAAAACTACTGCAACAATAGGGAATTTGAATAATCATATTGGAGTTCCATTAACGTTACTTTCTATGACTAGCTCTACCCAAATTGGTATTGTAGAAATGGGAGCAAATCATGTAAAAGAAATTGAGTTTCTCTGCAACATTGCTAAACCAGATTATGGATATATAACTAATTTTGGAAAAGCACATCTAGAAGGTTTTGGAAGTGCTCAAGGCGTTATTAATGGAAAAAGCGAGTTATATACCTATTTAACCAAAAGCAATAAGCACATCTTCTTAAATGCAGATGATACTATTCAAAAAGAAAAGCTAAATACTTATATTAAAAAGTTTGGATTCTCTCAAACAGATTCTAACTATTATAAAATAGAATTTACTGAAGCTAATCCGTTTGTGAGTTTTAAAATTGAAGACACTTTAATTAACTCTCAACTTATTGGGAAATACAATTTCACGAATCTCTGTGCTGCTTCAATAATTGGAAAATATTTTAATATTGACTTAAAAGACATTAAAAACGCTTTAGAAAACTATACACCATCAAACAACCGCTCTCAAATTATAGAAAAAGGCAGTAATAAAATTATTTTAGATGCATATAACGCTAATCCAACAAGTATGAAAGCTGCTTTAGAAAATTTTAGCGATTTAAAAGATGAAAAGAAAATAGCTTTTTTAGGAGATATGTTCGAATTAGGTGACAGTGCTAAACAAGAGCATCAAGCTATTTCTAATTTATCAACTAACTTAAATATTGATGTTGTTTATTTAATTGGAGACAACTTTTTTCAAATTGAAAACAATGCAACTAAAGTAAATCAATACGCCTCTTTTAATATTTTAAAAGAAAACTTCAATTCAATTGATATAAAAAATGCTACGCTTTTAATTAAAGGCTCTCGAGGAATGGCATTAGAACGTATTCTAGATTTACTATAAACAAGTCTTAAATACTATCTAAGAAGGATTTAAACGCTTTTCTATAACCTATATATCCATTTGTAGCATCCCAAAGTGCTCTTGAACCATGAATACCTTCTTCTGGTGTTTTATAATGTGTAAGGTTATCTGTTTTCATTTCACTTACTAAAGTCGTTAAATCTTGGGTTTCCGAAAGAGAAGCAGTAACAAAAGTTGGTTTGTTTAAATCTTTAATTTCAGTTTGAATATTTCTATCTTTATAGTATTCTCCTGGACTAAAAGCAGCAACAGCTTTAATTTTATTATTACTACCTCCAATCAATAGTGCTAAAGTTGCAGAGTACGAGCTTCCTACAAGTAATAGCTGCTTATTTCCGTTATCGTTATAGACATAATCAATAGCAGCAATAATATCTGGCTTAGCATCGATATAATTTGTTTCTAAATTTTTAGAGGTTGCCAACTTAGCGGTTTCATTTACAACAGCATTAACACGATCACCAGAACGCTGATCTATTGCCATAACAGAATAGCCATAACTATTTAAAAGTAAAGCGGTGTCTTTATACTCGCCTCTGCTGAAACCAGCTTGGTGACACAGCAAAATAGTAACTGGATTATCATCTACCTTATAAACATCTGCAGTAATACTTAAACCATCTTGAGATGGAAACGTTATGGTTTCTTTAATCATTTGTTTTGTTTTTATATTAGCGCTAGAACTATCTAAAACTGTTTCTTTTGTATCTACAACCAAAGACTCCTTGTTGTTTTTACAAGATAGAATTATTAAGATTACAGAAAATAAAGTAATTGATTTTTTCATTGTTAAAATTTGAAATAAAGGTAGAGAAATATTGTTTTTGAAACGAAATGAATAGAAACAAAAAATCCCAATGAATATATCATTGAGATTTTTAAATTTAAGTGGGCGACAAGGGATTCGAACCCCTGACCCCTTGGGTGTAAACCAAGTGCTCTGAACCAACTGAGCTAGTCGCCCTATTTATTCGGTGTGCAAATATACATTAGATTTTGAATACACAAAAGTTTTTTTGAGAAAATTTTTAAATAATTTCTGCAACAACAAAAGTACTACCTCCAATGTATATTAAATCTTTAATATCTGCGCTTAGTTTTGCGTTTTTATATGCTTCATTTACAGAATTATAAGCTTTAAAAATCAAATTATTAGACTTAAAATAGTCTTCAAGTTTTTTTATATTTAATCCTCGTGAAATATTTGGTTTGCATAAGTAATAAATTGCATTTATTGGTAAAAGGTCAATAATTAAGTCTAAATCTTTATCATTTACTACTCCAAATATTATATGTAAGTTGTTATATTCTTCATTTTGTAACTGATCCATCACAATTTTTAGTCCTTCTCTATTATGAGCAGTATCGCAAATAACTTTTGGGTTCTCATTTAATATTTGCCATCTACCAAGTAATCCTGTATTATTGACTACCTTTAATAATCCATCTTTAATACTTTGTTTTGAAACATTAAAGCCTTTTAATTGTATTTCATTTATTGTTTGAACTACCGTTTTGATATTTTTATCTTGATAGTTTCCTTTTAAATCGCTTTCATACTTTTTTGTTTCAGCATTATCTGCGAAAATAATTTTAGCATTATTATTACGTGCTATTTTATTAAAGACCTCTTTAGTTTCTATTTGGGTTTCACCTATTACAACTGGAATATTAGATTTAATAATTCCGGCTTTCTCTTTAGCTATTGACTCAAGAGTGTTTCCTAGAAACTGTGTGTGATCTAATCCTATATTTGTAATTACAGAAACTTCTGGCGTGATAATGTTTGTAGAATCTAATCTACCACCTAAACCGACTTCAATTATTGCTACATCTACTTTCTGCTTAGCAAAATATTCGAAAGCTAAACCAACAGTCATTTCAAAAAAAGATAACGCATTCTCCTCAAAAAAAGACTTGTTACGCTTAACAAACTGAATTACAAACTGCTTACTAATTTCTTTACCATTAATCTTTACGCGCTCTCTATAATCTTTTAAATGTGGTGAAGTATACAAACCTACTTTATAACCAGCCTCTTGTAAAACTGAAGCTAACATATGACTTGTTGAACCTTTACCATTGGTTCCAGCAACATGAATAGATTTGAATTTATTTTCTGGATTATCGAGATGTTTAGCTAATAGAATAGTATTACTTAAGTCTACTTTATAAGCACTTTTACCTTGATTTTGATACATTGGAAGTTGAGAAAACATCCAGTTAACAGTATCTTGATATGTCATTTTTTATTGTCCTAATTTGAAGTCTATACTTACAAAACCTATTTGTCTTGTAGGTGCTTTTGAATCTGCTGGCCATTTACCTGATTCTGCAATCTTTCTTGCTGGCTCTAATAAACAAGGTGCTGTATTTTCTGTTCCTTGTACTCCAGGCGTTGCCTTAACCACTTTACCATTTCTATCTACTTCAACTAATACAACAACCAATCCTTCTTCGTTACAATCTTGTTTAACCTCACTAAATTTTCCTTGACCACGCCCACCAAGACCAGAACCTACTCCTCCATTACCTTTTCCTCCTCCAAAATAACTTGGTGCATAAGGATTACCATCGAGTTGTCCTTTATCTCCAGCTTCATTATCGTTACCTTCACTACCACTTGACTCTCCATCGGAATTATTCATTCCTCCCATCATTGCATCTATTTCTGCTCGCTTCTTAGCTTCTTCTGCTTTCTTTTTTACTTCTGCATCTACTTTTGCTTTAGCTTTTTTTGCTGCTGCTTCTTTTGCTTTAGCATCTGCTTCTGCTTTAGCCTTTTTTAACGCCTCAGTTTTTTTTATAGCTATTGCCTCTTCTATGTCTTGAGTTAGGGCATCTTCTTTAATTTCCTCTGAAGCTGCTGCTTCTTGAGTCTCATCTGTTTGTTCCTCTGCTTTGTTTGGTTCTGACTGTGCCTCTTGAGGCTGTTTATTTATGTCTAAGTCTTCTGATTTAACAGGCTTGTCTGGTTGCATGTTACCGCTTCCAACTGCCGAATTACCAAAGTTTACTGCTACTCCATATTCTTCAGGAGGATCTTGATAGTCTTGGCCAACGACAAAGCACAACAAGATTAAGATAACTACTATTAACGCTGTTATCTTAGCTGAATTCTGTTCGTGTTTTGTTTTTAAATATTTCATTTAGTTATTAATTACCATTTACACTAATTGGTAAATTAAAAGACACTGATACTGGTCTTCCTTGTTGTATTCCTGGTTTCATTTTTGGCAATAACTTTGTTACTCGTTTTGCTTCTTCTTCTAATTGAGCATGTGGCCCTTTTACTCTAATTCCAGTAATATTCCCAGATTGGTTAATTGTAAAACGAATAAATATTTCTTGCTTACCGGATAACCCTAAGTCAGATATTAATATTGTATTAAAATTCTTAGCAATGAATTGATTGATTTTATCGTTCATGCACTTTTTTCTTGCGTTATTATTACCTGATTCGCAACCTGGATAAATAGGTGAGTTTTCTACAAGTTTAAAAGAAACACTTTTATTGCCTTCGCTTTTCTTTTTTGCTGCTGCTGCTGCTGCTGCTTTATCACTCGCGACTTTTGCTGCAGCTGCCTTAGCGGCTTTAGCTTTTGCTTCCGCTGCTGACTTTGCTTTTGCTGCTTTATCCGCAGCCGCTTTTCGAGATTTTACTTTAGCAGCTACATCTGCTTTGGCTTTAGCTTCTTTTGCAGCTTTATCAGCACTCGCCTTAGTTTCTGCTGCTTTTTTTTCTGCTTCAATTTTATCTGCCTTAGCCTTAGTTTCTTTTTCTAATTTTTCTTTAGCGTCCTTTACCTCTTTAGCTTCTTTTGCAATCTTTTCATTTTTCACTCTTAACGCTTCCTCTTCTTCTTGCGCTAATAATTTTTCTGCTTCGGCTGCCTTTTCAGCTTTTTCAGCTTCAGCGGCTTTGGCAGCAGCTTCTTCTGCATCTTCCTTTTCTGCTAATTCTTCTTGAAGTTGTTTTTCGGCTTCTTCCTCTTCTTTTTTAGCTTCTAATGCTGCTTCCTCTATTTCTTCTTCGAGATTTTCTTCTTCTACAACTTCTTCAACAATTTCTTCTTCAACAATTTCTTCTTCTGATTCTTCTAATTCTGATTCTTGAACTTTAGCTGATGTGTTTGGTGGTGTATTGTCACTAACAGCACTTGCGTCTCCAAAATTAATAGCAACACCATATTCTTCTGGTAAATCTTGATAGTCTTGACCAACTACAAAGCATAACAACACAACAATCACAACTATTAGAGTTGTGATTTTAGCTGAATTCTGTTCGTGTTTTGTTTGTAGGTATTTCAAATTATTGAGACTTAACTGCTAAAGTTGATTTTATCTTGTTTCTATTTGCTATGTCCATTATGTAGACTACGTGTTTCATTTCGACATCTTGATCTGAACGAATGGTAATTGTTGGAGATTCTACTCCACCAATTTTTGCTAATAACTCAGATTCTAATGTTTCTTTTGATACTTTTTTTAGGTCTATATAGTAGCTATTATTTTTATCCACACTTACAGACACACTTTTTGTTTGTGTTGTTTTACTTGTTGATTTTGGTAATAACAGATCTATGGCTTCAGCTGAAACTAGCGTAGAAGCAATCATAAAAAAGATAAGTAGTAGGAAAACAATATCTGTCATAGAAGACATATTGAATTCTGGTGTTACTTTATTTCTTCCGCGTAAATTCATAAAATTAGTTATTAGATTGGTTCATTTAAAAGGTCTAAAAATTCTAATGAATTTGCCTCCATTTGATAAACCACTTTATCTGTTTTAACAACAACATGATTATATGCTATATAAGCAACAATTCCTACAATTAAACCTCCAACGGTTGTTGTCATTGCTGTATATAAACCATCTGCTAATGTTTTAATATCGATAGAACCACCTGAGTTTGCTATTTCAAATATTGAAAGAATCATTCCAATAACTGTTCCAAGAAAACCAATCATTGGTGCGGCTCCAGAAATTGTAGCTAAAACACTTACGTTTTTCTCTAGGCTATAAATTTCTAAACGACCTGCGTTTTCTATTGCTGTATTAATATCGTCTAAAGGTTTTCCTATTCTAGAAATACCTTTACTAATTAATCTTGATACAGGTGAGTTTGTTTGTGAACATAAATTTTGAGCAGAGTCAATTTTACCACTACTAACGTAGTCTTTAATTTGATTCATAAAATTAGCATCTACCTTTGAAGCTTCTTTAATAGCCATTATTCTTTCAAAATAAATATAAAGTGCGGCAACAAATAAAACAAATAGCAAACCTATTATTATTATTCCTGCTGTTCCTCCAGTTGTAATTAACTCGATTATTGATAATGTTTTTTCAGTTGCTTTTCCATCAACTAATAAATCTGCATCTTGTGCTGCGTCTTGTAAAAATGTGCTTAACATATTGTGTGTTTAGATAAATGTATAACGTTAATATTTTTAATCTCGTATAATTTAAAAAAGTGTTCTAGTCCAAAAGAAGACTAATGTACCTGCTAAAAAGCCTACTAATGCTAACCAAGAGATTTTTTTGAAATACCAGAAAAAGTCAATTTTCTCCATTCCCATAGCAACAACTCCTGCTGCAGAACCAATAATTAACATACTTCCACCTGTTCCAGCTGCGTATGCAATGAAGTGCCAAAGCTCGTTATCCATAGGTTCATGGAACATTCCTAAACTTGCTGCAACTAATGGTACGTTGTCTATTACTGCAGAACCAATTCCTAATAGAATCACTACTAAATCTGAAACACCTTCGTGGCCTCCTGCATGAATTTCAGTTCCTAACATAGGAACAGAAGTTTGTAAAGAATCTGCAAAATTAAATAATGTTCCTAAAGATTCTAAAGCTGCTACAGCCATTAAAATACCTAAGAAAAACAAGATACTTGGTAATTCGATTTTAGATAATGAATGATGTACAGGACTGTGGTTTGCATGGGCATCACTTTCTTCTCCATCATACTCTGTTAAACTGAATTTTGAAGAACTATAAATTTCCGCAAAAATAGCTACAACTCCTAAAGATAACATCATTCCAACATATGGTGGTAAGTGCGTTACCATTTTAAAGATAGGTACAAAAACAATTGCTCCTAATCCTAAATATAACATTGTACCGCTGAAACGACTTTTTGGTTTATCGTCTGTATTTTTTTCAACATCCAAATTTCCTTTAAATGCTGGTAAAAATGAAGCTATAAAAGTAGGTACTAACATACATATTAAAGATGGTAATAATAGGTAACCAAATAAGTGACCTGTTGATACTTTTTTACCAATCCAAAGCATTGTTGTTGTTACGTCTCCAATTGGAGAAAAAGCACCACCTGCATTTGCCGCAATGATTATTAAACCTGCATACCAAATACGTACGTTTCTATCTTTTACAATTTTTTGAAGTATTGATATTAATACTATCGTTGCTGTTAAGTTGTCTATAATTGCTGAAAGCACAAACGCTAAACAACAAAATATCCAAAGGATTTTAGACTTCTTCTTTGTTTTAATAAAGTTTTTAATTGTTGAAAAACCATCGAAGTAATCAATAATCTCTACAATTGTCATTGCTCCTAATAAGAACACCAAAATTTCTGCTGTTTTGCCTAGATGATGCAATAATGTCTCTTCCATTAAGTGCATTTTAGCTTCGTGACCTAAAGCAGGAAAATTTTCTACTAATGCATGATTAGCAGAATCGAACCAATTAGGAAACGAATCTATACCTAATGAAATTAATGCCCAACTTATAGCCATCATGACTAATGCAGGGATTAATTTATCGATTTTAATGCTGTGCTCTAATGTAATGGCTAAATAACCAATGACAAATACTAGAATAATTGCTGTTTCCATATTTTATTAATGAGGGTTTTTAAACAAGTTGAGTTAATGCAATCTCGAAAGCTGTTTTACTAATTTCGGTTTTACTTGGGTTTTTATCGTAAGTATTTTGAATTGCCTTTTTAATAATATTTGAAGTATCGTTGAAAATGGCATCATCCGTCATTTGTACTTTACGTTCCATAAAGTATGCGAATACTCTTGCCATTCCACAGTTTGAGATAAAATCTGGTATAAGACTTACTTTCTCGTCTGTAGATTCCATAATACTTCCAAAGAAAATTTCTTTATCTGCAAAAGGCACATTTGCTCCACATGAAATAACTTCAAGTCCAGTATTAATCATCTGGCTAATTTGATCTTGAGTTATTAAACGCGATGCTGCACACGGTGCAAAAACCTCAGTTTCTAGAGACCAAATACGTTCGTTCATTTCTGCAAACGGAATCATGTTATCTGTATGCAAAGTGTTTCCGTTTTTTGTTAAGAAGAAATTAGTAATCTCATCGAAAGAAAAACCTTCTTCTTTAATTACACCACCAGAAATGTCTATAATACCCACCACTTTAGCACCCATTTGTGCTAAATAATAAGCTGCGGCAGAACCTACGTTTCCAAAACCTTGAACTACTGCGCGTTTTCCAACAACACTTCCTCCGTAAATTTCGTAGTAATGTTTTACAGCTTCGGCAACGCCATAACCTGTAATCATATCTGCTACTGTATACTTTCTTGCAACATCTGGAGAAAAACCTGGATTTTCTATAACTTTAATTACACCTTGACGTAATTGTCCAATTCTATTAATTTTATCTGCTTCAGTTGGTTTAAAGTGTCCGTTAAACACACCTTCTTGTGGATGCCAAACTCCAGATTGTTCTGTAATTGGAATTACCTCATGGATTTCGTCTACATTTAAATCGCCTCCAGTTCCATAATAACTTTTAAGTAATGGAGAGACTGCTTTATACCAACGCTCTAAAACTCCTTTTTTTCTTGGATCTTTAGGATCGAAATTAATTCCTGATTTTGCACCACCAATCGCTGGTCCAGAAACAGTAAATTTAACTTCCATTGTTTTTGCTAGTGATAGCACTTCGTTCATATCTAATCCTTTACGCATTCTTGTTCCTCCACCTGCAGCACCTCCTCTAAGAGAGTTTATTACTGTCCAACCTTCGGCTTCGGTTTCTGCATCTTTCCAGTTAAAAACAATTTCTGGCTCTTTATTTTCGTATATTTTAAGTAATTCTTTCATTTATAGTTGGTTGTAACGTTATCAATTTATTTTATTTTTTTCCTGAGAATATAATTGAAACGTAGCTAAAGTTGATTCATTTGAATGCTGATTTATTGGTTTAACAAATATAAAAAACTAAAGGTGCATAAGGTAAAAAAATATTTTTTTTTACGATTGAAAGATTACACCTGAAGAATGGTCCTTTTTTGCGCCTGTAACACTAGCCAGACTGTTGTTTTCTCCTCGAAGTTTTAAAACTCCTAAAAAGCCAAAAATTAAAGCTTCTTTAAATTCTATAATTTCTTTTGAAGGTATTTGAATTGTATTGTTACATAAGTATTCTATTCTTGACATTAAAAACGAGTTAAAAACGCCGCCTCCAGTTATTAATACTGATGCATTTTGCTGACTATTTAAAACATTAGAAATCTGAATAGCGACATGCTCTACAAAAGTTCTTAAAACATCTTTTACTGAAAGCTTATAACTATCAATAATTGGGAATATAATTTCATTAACCCATTCTAATCCTAATGATTTTGGATACGTTTCATTATAAAACTTAAGGTTATTTAATTCATTTAACAAATCGTTATTTATTGTTCCTTCTTTTGCTAAAGCACCTTTATTATCGTAAGCAAAACCTAATATTGAAACATACCTATTAAGGACGATATTTACTGGACAAATGTCAAAAGCGATTCTTTGTCCTTTAATTTCTGTTGAAACATTTGCAAAACCTCCAAGGTTTACGCAATAGTTATATTCTGAAAACAACAATTGATCTCCAATTGGAACTAAAGGTGCACCTTGACCTCCAAATTGGACATCTTGAACTCTAAAATCGCAAACTATTGTTTGGTTTAAAATTTTTGCTAAAATAGGAAGGTTCCCGATTTGGTATGTTAGTCCGTTTTCGGGTTTATGTAGTGCAGTGTGTCCATGAGAACAGATAGCATCTATAGAAGAAATGTTATTTATTTTGATAAAATTGTCTATAACTTCAGCTAAGTACAATGTATAATCTGTGTCTAATTCTTTTAGTTCTTCTTTTGAATGTTTTATTAAAGTTTTCAATTTACCAAGCCATTCTTCCGCGTAAGCGATAGTTTCGGCTTTAACAATTTTAAAAGACCAATTCTCTTTAAAATAAAAATTAATGAATGCTAAATCTATTCCGTCTAAAGAGGTCCCAGACATAACACCAATAATATTGTATTCCTTTTTTATCATATTCTGTAAAAATAGAAATATCTATTGAAAGAAAACTATTAAAAAGCTATATTTGCAGTCTAATTTTATCAAATTAATAGTATAAGAAATATGGATTTTAGCTTAACCGAAGAGCATATAATGATACGCGACGCAGCTCGTGATTTTGCACAAACCGAATTATTACCAGGCGTTATAGAACGTGATAATAAACAGGAATTCCCACAAGAATTAGTAAAAAAAATGGGTGATTTAGGTTTTATGGGTATTATGGTAGATCCTAAATATGGTGGAAGCGGAATGGATGCTATTTCTTACGTTTTAATAATGGAAGAGTTGTCTAAAATCGATGCTTCTGCTTCTGTAATTGTTTCTGTAAACAATTCTTTAGTTTGTTATGGTTTAGAATCTTATGCTAATGAAGAACAAAAACAGAAATACTTAACTAAGCTTGCTACTGGTGAGTTTGTAGGTGCTTTTTGTTTAAGTGAACCAGAAGCAGGAAGTGATGCTACATCGCAAAAAACAACTGCTATAGATAAAGGAGATCACTACGTAATTAACGGAACAAAAAACTGGATTACTAGTGGAGGAAGAGCTGATGTTTATTTAGTAATTGCACAAACAGATAAAGACAAAGGGCATAAAGGTATTAATGCTTTTATAGTTGAAAAAGGAACTCCTGGTTTTGATGTTGGACCTAAAGAAGATAAATTAGGAATACGTGGTAGTGATACGCATACGTTACAATTTAACGATGTTAAAGTGCCAAAAGAAAACAGAATTGGTGAAGATGGTTTTGGTTTTAAATTTGCCATGAAAACTTTATCTGGAGGACGTATTGGTATAGCATCTCAAGCTTTAGGTATTGCTGGTGGTGCTTATGAATTGGCTCTAAAATATTCTAAAGAGCGTAAAGCTTTTGGAACTGAGATTTGTAACCATCAAGCGATTGCTTTTAAGTTAGCAGACATGTATACTGAGATTGAAGCTGCTAGAATGTTAGTAATGAAAGCTGCTTGGGATAAAGATCAAGGAAACAATTACGATATGTCTAGTGCTATGGCTAAATTATATGCTTCTCAAGTTGCAATGACACATACAGTTGAAGCTGTACAAATACATGGTGGTAATGGTTTTGTAAAAGAGTACCATGTAGAGCGTTTAATGCGTGATGCTAAGATTACACAAATATATGAAGGAACTTCTGAAATACAGAAAATTGTAATTTCAAGAGGCCTTATTAAAGGATAATAACATCTTTAATTTATATAAAAAAAGCGTAACCTTTTATTTGGTTACGCTTTTTTTTATTTCCTTGCTAAATCCTCTAGCACTAATCTTATTTCTCCAAAAGTGTACTTATTATTTATTTGGTGTTTTAAGTCTGAGAGGTTTTCGAACTTATGTTTTGGGATAATAGCTTTTAGTTCTTTATAATGTCTTTCAGAAATTAAGTCTAATATCTTAATCTCTCCAGTGTCTATAAAACTTGATAAATGTCCGCTAATAGTCGCGACATTTAAATCGCGTTCCATAGCTATTTGTTCTATTGCTTTTCCCGATTTAAATAAATCTAGAGACGTTCTTTTAGTTTCTCCTACTTTTCGTTTGGGTTTTGCTTCTTCAAAAATTTCAGATTTCTTAGCTGTTTCAATATCATTTTCATCGCAATACTCTCGTATTACTTTTAAAATATCACTTCCGTACTTCTCTACTCTGGTTTTACCAAAACCGTTTACTTTAAGTAATTCGGCAGAATTAGTTGGTAAGGTCTCACACATTTCATATAAAGATTTTTGTGTGAAAATTTGAAAATGAACCAAATCATGATCCTTCGCAATTGTATTTCTTAACTCACGAAGTAACTCGAATAACTCAACATTTGTAGTACCATCGATAATAGTTTTTCTAGGTTTCTTTGGTGCTTCTTTTGCCAAGAAAACAGACTTTGCTCTTAACTCTAAAAATTGTTTCACTTTAAAACCATCAGCCAAGCCTTTAAAATAAAGTTGTTTTGCTGCTAGCAACTCTTCAAATAAATCTAAAGCTTTTGCAATATCTTTTTCTACAGTCTTATTATCTGTTGTAAAACTAAATGTTTTATAAGGTTCAAGAATTTTTGCCTCTACCTCTTTTTTATAATAATTTAAAGCTTTTATAAAACGAGCTTGTATTTCTTTACTTGATTCTGGTGTAAGTGTAATTTCAGAAAGCTCATTCAATTGTGCTTTAAAACCATTGGCAACTTTAAGTAAACTAGCTGCACAATCTTTAATTGTAATTAAAGGTGCTTCAACATTACCTTCTATGCTACCTCTGTTTTTATAATAGATATCTAAAACGCGATTAACAGGATATAAAAATTTATAAAAATTGAAAATCTCTGATATTAAATCTAATTGAAAATCGGACTTCGATTTTGCCAAAACAGCATCGTCTGGTTGATTTTCTTCGGCTCTTTTATTAAACGAAATAACATTAATATCGCTAATTATCTGATTAGAACTAATTTTACTTTTTAGCACCAAACCTTCCAAACTTTTACAACGACTTAACGCAACATACGTTTGCCCATGAGCAAAAGCACCTTCGGCATCTATAATGGCTTTCTCAAAAGTTAAACCTTGACTTTTATGAATTGTAATAGACCAAGCCAAACGTAAAGGCATTTGCGTATAAGAGCCGATTTTGTTTTCTGTAATTGCTTTAGTCTCCTTATCTACATCATAATTTATATTATCCCAAACCTCTGGTTTTGTAATAATATTAAACTCGTCGTCCGGACATTTTACAACAACTTCGTCCTTATCTAGTAAAATAACTTTACCTATTTTTCCATTAAAATAACGTTTCTCTACAGAGCTATCGTTTTTAATAAACATAACTTGAGAACCAACTTTTAGGTTTAAAACCTCTTTTGTTGGATATGAAAATTCTGGAAACTTACCTTCTACCGAAGCTTTATAATTAACAGATTTTCCTTTCAGTTTCTCTAATTCGGACTTATTAGTTTGTTCTGCCTTAAAATTGTGTGTCGTTAACGAAATGTAACCTTCCTCTTCTGTAGCTTGAAAATTAGGATCGTAACTTTTATTTAATTCATCGGCAGATTCCTGCGATAAAGTATTCGTTCTTATTTCATTTAAAATATCTATAAACTTAGGATTATCCTGTCTGTAAATATGTTTTAACTCAACAGTAATAGCCAACGACTCTTTATAAGCAATACTGCTAAAAAAGAAAGCATTGTCATAAAAAGGCTTTAATAATTGCCATTCATTATCCTTAACAACAGGCGATAATTGTTGTAAATCACCAATCATTAATAACTGCACACCACCAAAAACTTTAGTTCTATCTCTAAATCTTCTTAGCGTTTTGTCGATACCGTCAAGCAAATCTGCTCGAACCATACTAATTTCATCAATAACCAATAAATCCATAGATTTAATAATATTGATCTTCGTCTTCCCAAATTTTCTATTAAAACCTCCCGAACCTTTTAAATCTTCGTTAGGTAAAATAGGCCCAAAAGGCATCTGGAAAAACGAATGTATAGTCACACCTTTAGCATTAATAGCCGCAACACCAGTTGGTGCTACCACTACCATTCGCTTTAAAGAGTTCATCTTTAGCTTATGTAAAAAAGTAGTTTTTCCAGTTCCCGCTTTTCCTGTTAAAAACACATTTCTATTTGTGTTATTAATAAAATCCCAAGCTAAATCTAATTCCTTATTTGTAGTCATTTTTAGTATTTCAATACAGAATCTCAAGATAAATAAAATGAATAGTTTTTATGGCGCGTTTTTAAGAAAAATAAAAACCACGCTATCCACTATATCTTTTTTTAGTCTGGACTTCTTTAAGCGTCAATGCTTTCAAGCAAGCGCTTTATTATATATTTATTTTTTGGGGAATAATAAAAAAAGGATGCCGTTTTTATCGTTCGCGCTCCTACTTACTATGGCCAATATTAAAACTAAAATCTTTACTTCTTAAAAAATGAAGATACCTTTTTAATAAAACCACTTAATAAACCAGAACCTCCTTTTTTAGCATTTGGTGCATATTGTTTTTTATGCGCTTCCTTATAGTTATATTTTACAAGAATAGCATTTACGCGTTCTTTATAAATAGCTCCTTTTACTTCGTCAATCTGAAAAATAAAATTAGCATAACCATCTATTTGAGCCAAGACATTTCCGCCTTTGTTCCAATACTTACCTTCTATTCCTTCTTTTTCTATTTGATGTAATAAAGCTCTAAATCGTTTTAAAGACGTTTTACTAATATTAGCTTTCTCATTTACAACAACACCAGTAACTTCTTGCTTGGCATTGCGTTTCATTACTCGTAATTTTTCTGGATGCAACTTGAAATTTTCATCTCTAACAATTTTACCAGAATATTTAAGCAATGCTGTAATTTTAGGTAAGCATTCCTTAGCTCCGGAAAACGTAATATCGTCTACATATCTTGTATAATCGAAATTATATTTCTTTGCTAAACCAGATAATCTGTAATCTAATTTTTGGCATAAAATATTTGTAATTGCAGGACTGCAAGGCGAACCTTGTGGTAAAAAACGCTCTCCACGTTGCGCATAATAATCTTCGCCTAATAAAGAAACGTCAAGTATTTTAGGTTCGGAACATATTAATGCTAAAATAGTAGCTACTTGATTAGAGTAACCTAAAGCCATAAACACACCTTTTATTCTGTTATAAGTTACCGATGGAAAAAAATTTTTAAAATCTTGATTCACAACAACCGATTTTCCAATATGCGGAATAGCATTGGTTTTTATAGATTTACCAATAACACAACCGTGTGCATTGTCGTGTACTTTTACATTATTTAAAATATGTTCTAAAATCCAATGCTGCGCATTTTTAAGCTTTGGCATTGGTGCCGAAATTAAACGATAACCACCAGATTTTTTAGGCATTTGAAATCGTTTGTAATGACTAATCTTTGAGTTCTTTCTAGTAAAAGACAAAAACCGAAGTTCACCAACCGTAATACCAATAGCTAATGCTAAATCTTGAGCAGTATTTAAAACTGGTAAGTTTTGTGTTTTTAAACGTGCAACATCAGATTCGTTTTGATTAAGGTTATTAGAATAACCAGAACCTATGTAAAGAATCTCTTTTTCTTTAGAGGCTTTCCATTGTGCAGCTTTTTCTAAACGTTCTTTTTCTCGTCTTTCTTTAGTTTCTTTTTGAGATTGTTTAGAAGCTAATTTACGTTCTTGATGCTTTTTTGCTAAAAAAGCTTCAGGATCTTCAATAATTCGTTTTTCCTTTAAAAGCTTTTGTAATTCTTTAGACAGTTGAGATTCTTCTTTAAAAAATGCGTTTACACTTTTAAAATCAAGCTCTTCTTGATTCCAAAAACCCAAACGTTTCATTTCAGAAAGTATGTATTCTTGTTTAGAAGACGCTTTTATTTTATCATAAATTTCCTGTCTTCTTTCTGTAGAATTTTTCATATAATAAAAAAAGGTAGCGATAAGATGTATGTTGTATTCCCTTCGTACTATTCTCAAGACTGAATTGAACAACTCCAGTGAAATAGGTACTAGTGTATTATTTCACTTCGCAGAAGTCTAACCGGAAATAGTACACTAGTACCTATTTCACAAGTTAAGTTCGAGTCAGTGATGCGTTCGGTGTCTTTAAGCAAGATTGGCGATACACCAATCAAAATGCAAGGTTTTTATCTTATCACTACCATGGGTTTAAATATAATATTATTTTTTATCAAAAGTGATTCTTGTTGCTAATATATGCTCACAAGGTCCTTTTGTCATTTTATTCTCAGAATAGTAACTGCATGTGCAACTACCATCTACAATTTTTAAATCGTTGTCTATTGTTGCAACAACTTTGTATTTATTACTTACAATACTTTTAAGTGTAATTTTATCGTTTCTATTTTCAACTTTTAAATCGGACACCGCATTTTGCTCCATTAATTTATAAGCTTCTTTATCAGTTTCACTAGAAAAACGTAAAGATTCTATATCTATTCCTTCTCTTTTAAGTTCGCGAATACGGTATACTTTATTCTTTAAATCGAAAATAACTTTACCTGCTTGAGTAAATGTTTCTAAAGATTTATTTACAACCGATACATCTAAGTTCATAGTTTTAGCAATTTCAGCTTCGCTTGCAAACCAATGTTTTCGTAATTCTAAATACACACTTTGCATTGTTGTTGCAGGTACTTGACCTCTTGGAGATAATAAATCTAATTGGCTGGATTGTGTCCAATCATTAGCTGTCCATCCAGAAAGTCCTAAAGTAAAATACATTTCGGAAGTTAAATGTGCTGTATAAAACGAAGGCATTCCATTACCTAAAAGGTGTACTGTAAACCTGTCCGTTATTGGTAATAAACGTTCTAAAAGTAGAATACGACGTCTTCCCCAAACTCTAATTTCTTGAGCCGAATCTCCATTATATATTGATTGTTTACAAACTACTTCTATATTCCAAGGTTTGAAAACAGCAATTATAGGTTCGCCAGGTTTTAATATATATTTTATAGAACGTGGTCCTTTTCGTTCTTTGTTTCTTTTTAATACTGAAATAAAATTAGCAATATCAATAGCTTCTAATTCAAAAGATACTTTTTTAGAGGTCATTGCTGTACTTACTTGAAGAAATCCACGAACCCAACTATCAGGTAAATCTATTTTTACTTCTCTGTAGTTTTCTTCTCCTGTTGTTTTTACATCAAAACCTTTAGGATCAATTTTTAAATCTGTTTCCTTATAGGTTCTTATTTTCTGAAATTCTTCATATAATTTCTTCGAATAATCAATGTTGGTTGTACCGCATTTAAAATCACTTATATTATTAAAGATATCATAGCCGCAAGATAATTTTCCGTAAACGGATTCATCTTTACTAAAACATTCAAAAAACACCTGGTCTGGATGCACTGTAATTACAGGATCCAATACCATCCAAGCATCCATATCGCGTTTGTATAGATAATTAAAATAGTTACGTTGTGCTTTATAGTAAGGTTTCATAATGACATCGCGTTCTTTACGAAGTCCTTCTAATTGCGAACGCACATTATGAATTTCTGTTTGTAATGTTGATAAATCTGAACTCGCCTCGGCTAACCAAATCTCTTCTTGGCTTTTTAACCAAGCTAAATATTCAGTATTATCTTTTGGCTGAAAATTAAAATCGGCAACTACAACATGATGTAATGCTGAAATAGCTTCCCTAAAAGGGATTTTTTTATCTAAAGTTCCAACAAAAAATGTTGGCTCTCTTAAAGTGTCTGGAGCAAAACTTACATCTGTTGCAGACACTCCATTGTTTACACTACTCGATCCTCCATATTTATAATTAAACTGCATACAATTAATTCTGTTTTATTAATAATGGAATTTCAATATCTGGATATGCTTCGGCAATAGTTAACAGTATGTCTATATTATTACTGGTATCTGTTATTGTATTTGTCCCTAAAACGGCTTCTACTAATCGTGTTGTCATAATTGCAACAGATTTGTTTTTAATAGACTCTTGTTCCAAAAATGTATAAACTCTTGTTTTTGCAACTCTATTTTCATTAATATTAAACAAGGATGTTTTAAAATAGGTTTCTAATTTTAGGATAATTTCTTCATTATCTTTTGCATAATTATCTAAATAATTCGTTACAAAAAATTGCATTGCTTTTGTAGGATGTTCTTGGAGTTTCAATAATAAAGGCAAACCTTTTTCATCACTAAAATGTTGTGTTATCATTTTACGACCAAAATACTGAACTTCCATTTTTGTGTGATCGCATGCATAAAGCAACATGTTTGTTGACCAATTTTCAGATTTAATATGTTCTTCAAAATAAGTACAAGCCCAAGTAATTATGTCTTCCCAATCGGAATTAAAAATTAATAATGCAGTTTCTAATTCGTAATTAATTTTAGGTATATGATTTTTAAAATAGTCCTTTACAATAGTTCTAATTGTAAAAATGTCACTATTTGCCAATTGAACAATGGCGTTTATAGATAGTATTTCTATATCAACATGCTCATTAAATAAAGGTTCTCCCAATTTCTGGGCATAATCGTAATTAGATAGTAGCAATCCAAATATACTATCTTGAGATATACTACTTAAATACTGTTTGTAATTAGATGTTAAAAGAGTGTAACAGTTTTTATGCAATCCTTCATAAGTTTCAGAGGTTTCAACCGCTCGAACTAAAGATTTAAAAAGATTATTTTTAAAGCTTTCATCTAACCGAATTAGTTTTTCAACTGTTGGTTGAATAGCCTCTCTAACTTCATCATATTCTGAAAAACAAAAAGCACTTATTCTATAATGATTTTCTAAAAGAAATTCATCTGGGAAATGAGATAATAACTCGATTCCAACTTGACGCAATTGTGGGTTTTCCGAATTTATATAACCATCAACAGTGTCTTTAAATAATTGATAAGTTGGTAAAATATTTTGCTTAGCTAAATTTGCAGCGAATAATTTATTTATATCAATGTTTGAGGTTGCTAACGCTTTTATCTTTTCTTCAGAAACAGAGCTTAGTAATTTTCCAAAGTTAGTATTTCCTATTAAGTTATTTACTTCAATAAGATATTCTAATGTAAATATTGAAGGTGAATTAAATAAACTATTAAAGTTTTCTATATTTAAAGGTTGATTGTATTTAATAGATCTATCAAATACTTCCTTTAAATAATCTATAACATTTTCTTTACCTATTAATAATAGTCGTTCTATAAAACTAGTTTCAGCGAAAAAATCAGACTCATATTTTTTCAACCAATTAAATCCTAAAGTATTTGCTCTGTCATTATTGGCTTTAATTAATCCTATTAATAAAGAACTTTCTGGTTTAATTAATCGAAATCTTTGTTCTACAATATCTAAAATGATATCTAATACTCTTGGATGATAATGAGATACTAACTGTTCTAATAACTCATCATCTATATTTTCTAAAAAATGACTATTGTCTTTAATAATTCTTAAAGCAAATTCAACAGCTATTTCACTCTTAGCATTTGCTAATATATAAACAACTTCATCTGGTTTAGAATCCCATAGCTTAGTAAGAGCGTCTTCTCTTGTTAAATTATTTGTGTCACTTTCTAAATAAAACCATTTATTACTCTGGTGTTGTAATCGAGTAGAATTTCCGTAAACAATATACATCAATGCTAAAAACTCATGATATTTTGGGAAAACGCGTTTCTCTGTATTATATTTCCTCGTTTCATTATTGTAATTATAATGATACTGAACATCTTCTTTAGCATTATCTAATGCATCATCAAGTGACACTAAAAGAGATTTAGCATACTCAACATATAACGTTTTATTAGTTTTACTTATGTCGTATATAAACTGATAAGTAGTCTTATTAAAATAATTCTTTGTTTTTTTAGAAAACGCTATTGAAGGATTTGTTTTTTGCTTCTCTGTATCTGCATTAGTCCATTCATTATTTACATACAAATAATTAGAAGTGTAACCTGGTTTACTAATGGCTATTCTTTTAGATGTTAACGCAAAAAAACTAACATCGTTTAAAATATGCGAAGCCCTATAAATATATCGTATAGATTTAAAAAAGTTTACCTTTAAAGGAGCTTTATCTATAAAAGCATATAATTGTTTTTTAAATGAAATATCATTAATAGAAAATAAATAACAGTAATATAATACCGATCCATCAATATCCTTATCTTTTAAAAAGTAAATTGATAATGCATTAAAAAAAGCATCGGTGTTTCTAATATGAATTTTAAGTTCTTCAGGTAAATTAACTAAAGCTTGATCTCTAACTTTAGATTTAGAGCTCTCATCACCAAGCTTCAAAATATAAGAAGCACAAACACGACCAACTTTATCAATAAAACCTTTAGAATCAAATACATCAAAAATCTTATCTATGTTAGAAACATCATTGAATTTAGATAATGAATAAATAGAAGCATATTGTTCAAAAGCATCTTTAGAGTCAATAAAGTGATTTATATGTGGTATAGATTTAACTATATTAAAAAAAGAAGCCCTCATTATAATTCTAGAAACCTTCCAATCTCTAACATATACACCTAAAACAGCATCCTTTAAATATTTTATTATGGTATCCTCTCTTCCTACATTTAATTCAATATTAACCTCAGGAGTTTCGTTAGTAATCAAAGATAATTCCTCATTATAACCTTTCTTCTTTTTAGAAGAAACCAAACTATTAAATATTACAAGTGCTTCATCATAAGCTATAGGAAATACCGTTTTAGTACCTTCTCTCAAACTAGCACCTCTTCTACCGTATCTAAAATTGACTATAAATAAATCTGAGCCCGATTCACAAAGGTCCACTTCATAAACTTTATCCGATTTACCTTCTGAAAAGTATAATGTTTTTTGTTTAATTATTTTCAACTATAAAGATTTTATAAGTAAATATAAACAAAAACTAAAGTGTAATTAAATAATAACTAGAATTTAAATACCCATAAAACTTCATGTAATTATTAATGGTGCGTTTTTATAAAAATAAAAACTGTGCTATCCGCTATATCTTTTTTTTTGCATAAGTGCAACAAAAAAAAGGATGCCGCTGCTATCACTCGCTCAAGGCCTATCAACTTAAGTCTGTGGTATTCTAAATAGTTAAAGTATTTCAAAAAAGGTTTAAAAC